>NZ_JBIWFT010000012.1:59041-212321 GCF_044763205.1 Kitasatospora sp. NPDC096204 | reverse complement strand
TGCAGATGGAAACCGTCCAGCGAACCATCGCCCAGCGGATCCGCCGCGTACCCGACCTTCGCCAGCGCGCGCTTGGTGAACTCGTCGGTGTTCACGATGATCTCGGCACCACGCGGCAGGTCCGGCAGGTTCGCCTTCAACGCCGCCGGGTTCATCGCGACCAGCACGTTCGGCGCGTCACCCGGCGTCAGGATGTCATGATCCGCGAAGTGCAACTGGAACGACGACACACCCGGAAGAGTCCCGGCAGGCGCCCGGATCTCCGCCGGGAAGTTCGGCAACGTCGACAGGTCGTTACCGAACGACGCCGTCTCCGACGTGAAACGGTCACCGGTCAACTGCATACCGTCACCGGAATCACCGGCGAAACGAATGATCACCCGATCGAGTCTGCGGATCGGCTTGCCCGGCTTCACGGGAGGGCCGCCCGTGGCCGGCGGTCCCGCGGGAGCGGCCGAACCCGAGCGGACACCGCCGCTCCCGGCGCGGGCCTCGTCGCCGTCCGGACCGTCCACTGCCTCTGACTGATCGACCTGACTGGTCACTGCCGCGGACCTCCTCGTGGGCGCACCACCGCGGGCGCGGCCCCGTGCCCCGTCCGCCTGGTGCACCTCTCGCATCCTATGCGGGCCGACTCGACGGCGGCCGGAGCCACGGCAGTTAATTCACCGGCCCGCGGCAACACAGCACACAAGCGTCAACACCCGCCTGCCGGAGATCATTCCGGCTCCGGCGGGCGGGCGCGAGCCACCTGGCGAACCTTGGCCGAGATGCGCTCAACGAGGCGGGTGTCAGGAGTTGAGGTAGGTGAGCACGGCCAGCACCCGGCGGTGGTCCTCGGAGCTCTGAGCCAGGCCCAGCTTGAGGAAGATGTTGCTGACGTGCTTCTCCACCGCGCCGTCCGAGACCACCAGCTGCCTGGCCACCGCGGCGTTGGTGCGGCCCTCCGCCATCAGCCCGAGCACCTCGCGCTCGCGCGGCGTGAGATTGGCCAGAACATCGCCCTTGCGACTGCGGCTGAGGAGCTGCTGCACCACCTCGGGGTCCAGCGCGGTGCCGCCCTCGGCGACCCGGACCACCGCGTCGGCGAACTCGCGCACCTCGGCGACCCGGTCCTTGAGCAGGTAGCCGACGCCCCGGGTGGAGCCGGCCAGCAACTCGGAGGCGTAGCGCTCCTCCACGAACTGCGACAGCACCAGCACGCCCAGCTGCGGGTAGCGGCCGCGCAGCTCCACGCAGGCGCGCAGGCCCTCGTCGGTGTGGCTCGGGGGCATCCGCACGTCGGAGACCACCACGTCCGGCAGGGCGTCGGCCGCGGCCAGGTCGTGGATGGTCTTCACCAGGGCGTCGCCGTCCCCGACCCCGGCCACGACCTCCAGGCCGCGATCGGTGAGCAGCCGGGTCAGTCCCTCCCGCAGCAGTACGGAGTCCTCGGCGATGACGACGCGACGCATAACGACCTTCCCGGCAGGCGTGGGCTGACGGGAGTCAGTCTCCCCCATCCCCGGACGCGCCGAGGGGGCGGGCCCGGCCACATCGCGGCCGGGCCGGCGCGGCCCCGGTCGGGGCTCACATGGTGCGGATCGCCACCGCGTCGCAGAGGCCCTCCAGGGCGGCCTTCGCCGCGCAGTCCGGCAGCGGGGCGAGCAGCGCCCGGGCCTCCTCGGCCCGGCGCAGGGTCTCGGCGCGGGCACGCTGCAGCGCGGGGTGGGCGCGCAGCAGGCGCAGCGCCTCGGCGTGCAGGTCGTCGTCGGAGAGGTCCTGGTCGAGCAGTTCGCGCAGCCGGGCGTCGTCCGGGTCGGCCGGGTCGGCGGGCATCTGCTGCAGCAGCAGGGTCGGCAGGGTCGGCACGCCCTCGCGCAGGTCGGTGCCGGGGGTCTTGCCGGACTCGTGGCCGTCGCTGGCGATGTCGAGCACGTCGTCGGCCAGCTGGAAGGCGATGCCGATCCGCTCGCCGAACTCGCCGAGGGTGTCCACCAGCTCGCGCTCGGCACCGGCCATCAGCGCTCCTATCCGGCAGGAGACGGCGATCAGCGAGCCGGTCTTGCCCTCCAGGACGTCCAGGTAGTGCAGCAGCGGGTCCATGTCCTGGCCGGGGCCGCGGGTCTCCAGGATCTGGCCGGTGACCAGCCGCTCGAAGGCCTCGGCCTGCATCCGCACGGCCTCCGGGCCGAGGTCGGAGAGCACCTGGGAGGCGCGGGAGAACAGGAAGTCGCCGGTGAGGATCGCGACCGAGTTGTCCCAGCGGGAGTTGGCGCTCGGGGCGCCCCGGCGCACCGGCGCCTCGTCCATGACGTCGTCGTGGTACAGCGTGGCCAGGTGGGTCAGCTCGACCACCACGGCGGCGGGCACCACGCCGGGCGCCCCCGGGTCGCCGAACTGGGCCGCCAGCAGCAGGAGCAGCGGACGGAAGCGCTTGCCGCCGGCCTCGAGGAGGTGACTGGCGGTGACGGTGATGAAGGGGACGTCGCTCTTGACGGCCTCACCGAGCGCCGCCTCCACCGCGTCCAGTCCGGCCTGGACGTCCCGGGTCAGGTCGCGGTCCTGCACGCTGAGCCCGAAGGGTTCCACGACGGTCACGAAGACCACTCCTCTGTCCCTGGTCGATCTAGCGGCCTGGTCCCTGAGTGCCGCCGCTGGCCATACAGGCAGGGTATCCGGTCGCGAGTGGATCACTGCACGGGCGTGCGGATCCTGTCATGATCGGGCCTGATGCCCTGGTCAGGGCGGCTGTGCGGGCCGGACGGCGGTGGGGGCGAATTCGGCTGGAAATAAAGGTGGGAGAGCTCCCGGAACTCCCCCGGCCCCCGTACCCGACAAAGACCCGTCCGGGCCGCGCGAACTGGGCGCGGCCCGGACGGGGCCCTGGTCGGAGGCGGGGGAGGTGAAGGTCAGCGCACGAACAGCGAGGCCTTGGACGCTAGGTCGAGGAAGTACTGGGGCAGCAGCCCGAGACCCAGCGTGACCAGCACCCCCACCCCGATCGCGGTCGCCGTGAAGGCGCTGGGGATCGCCACCGTGGGGCCCCCGGGCTGCGGGTCCGAGAAGAACATCAGCACGATGACCCGGATGTAGAAGAACGCGGCCACCGCCGAGCTCAGCACACCGACGACCACCAGGGGCATCGCCCCCCCGCTGGCCGCGGCCTGGAAGACCGCGAACTTCCCGGTGAACCCGGAGGTCAGCGGAATTCCGGCGAAGGCCAGCAGGAACAGCGCGAACACCGCCGCCACCAGCGGCGAGCGCCGCCCCAGCCCGGCCCAGCTGGACAGGTGGGTCGCCTCGCCCTTGGAGTCGCGCACCAGGGTGACCACCGCGAACGCGCCGAGCGTCACGAAGGCGTACGCCAACAGGTAGAACAGCACCGAGGAGATGCCCTGCTTGTTGACGGCGATCACGCCGGTCAGGATGAACCCGGCGTGCGCGATCGAGGAGTACGCCAGCAGGCGCTTGACGTCCTGCTGGGTGACCGCGAGCACCGCGCCCACCACCATGGTGAGGATCGCCACGCCCCACATGACCGGCCGCCAGTCCAGCCGCAGACCGGGGAAGGCCACGTAGAACAGCCGTAGGAAGGCCCCGAAGGCCGCGACCTTGGTGGCCGCCGCCATGAAGCCCGTCACCGGGGTCGGCGCGCCCTGGTAGACGTCCGGGGTCCAGGAGTGGAAGGGCACCGCGGCGACCTTGAACAGCAGGCCGACCGCCAGCATCGCCAGGCCGGTCAGCACCAGCGCGTCGCTCTGGGTGGTGCTCAGCTGCGCGGGGGTGGTCATCGCCTTGCCGGAGATGACGTCCCCGATGTCGCCGAGCTTCACGCTGCCCGCGTAGCCGTACAGCAGCGCCGTGCCGAACAGGAAGAAGGCCGAGGCGAAGGCACCGAGCAGGAAGTACTTGACCGCCGCCTCCTGGGAGAGCAGCCGGCGGCGCCGGGCCAGCGCGCACAGCAGGTACAGCGGCAGCGAGAAGACCTCCAGCGCCACGAACATGGTCAGCAGGTCGTTGGCGGCGGGGAACAGCAGCATGCCGCCGACCGCGAACATGGTGAGCGGGAAGACCTCGCTGGTGGCGAAGCCGGCCCGGACCGCGGCCCGCTCCTGCTCGCCGCCGGGGGTGGCGGCGGCCTGGGCGGCGAAAGCGTCGGCGGGCAGGCCGCCGGCCTTGGGCTCCAGCCTCCGCTCGGCGTAGGTGAGCACCGCGACCACCGAGGCCAGCAGGATCACGCCCTGGAGGAACAGCGCCGGGCCGTCCATCGCGACCGTCTCCATGGCCAGCAGGTCGATCCGGGTGAAGCCGTGGCTCTGCACGGCCAGCACCACCACGGCGACGAAGGCGCCGCCCAGTCCGGCCAGGGCGAGCGTCACCTGGGTCCAGTGCCGGTACCGGCGGGGTACGAAGGCCTCCACCAGGACGCCGGTCACGGCGGCAGCGAACACCACGAGCATCGGGGACAGCTGCCCGTACTCGATGTGCGGCGCCGGGATGCTGGCGGTGTTTCCGCCGGCGGCGGCGAGCACTGCGGTGGCGCTCACTTCTGCTCACCTCCTGAGGTGGCGGCGACCGGGTGGGCCGGCGCCGGGTCGGTCTGGTGGATCTGCGAGAGCGTCGCGTTCACCGAGGGGTTGACCAGGTCGGTGAGCGGCTTGGGGTAGACGCCGAGCAGGATGGTCAGCGCCACCAACGGGCCGACCACGGCGAGTTCGCGGAGCTTGAGGTCGGGCATGGTGCGCACGTCGTCCTTCACCGGGCCGGTCATGGTGCGCTGGTAGAGCAGCAGGGCGTACAGCGCGGCCAGCACGATGCCGAAGGTGGCCACGATGCCGATCGCCGGGTATCGGGTGAAGGTGCCCACCAGCACCAGGAACTCGCTGACGAACGGGGCGAGCCCGGGCAGCGACAGGGTCGCCAGGCTGCCGATCAGGAACGTCCCGGCGAGCACCGGGGCGACCTTCTGCACTCCGCCGTAGTCGGCGATCAGCCGCGAGCCGCGACGGGAGATCAGGAACCCGGCGACCAGCATCCACGCCGCCGTGGACAGGCCGTGGTTGACCATGTAGAGGGTGGCGCCGCTCTGGCCCTGACTGGTCAGGGCGAAGACACCCATGATGATGAAGCCGAAGTGCGAGATCGAGGCGTACGCCACCAGGCGCTTGATGTCCTTCTGGCCGACCGCCAGCAGCGCGCCGTAGACGATCCCGACCAGCGCGAGGACCAGGATCGCCGGGGCGAAGGTCTTCGAGGCGTCCGGGAACAGCCCGAGGCAGAAACGCAGCATCGCGAAGGTGCCGACCTTGTCCACCACGGCGGTGATCAGCACCGCGGTGCCGGCGGTGGACTCGCCCATCGCGTTCGGCAGCCAGGTGTGCAGCGGCCACAGCGGGGCCTTCACCGCGAAGGCGAAGAAGAAGCCCAGGAACAGCGCCTTCTCGGCGGTGCCGGTCAGCTGGAGCCGGCCGTCCGCGATCGCGGAGGTCAGCGTCGGCAGGTCGAAGGTACCGAAGCCCTGGTCCTGCGCGATCACGTACAGGCCGATCACCGCGGCCAGCATCACCAGGCCGCCGAGCAGGTTGTAGAGCAGGAACTTCACGGCCGCGTAGGAGCGCTGGCGCGCCGAATCGGGGCCGCCCGCGCGGTCCCCGAAGCCGCCGATCAGGAAGTACATCGGGATCAGCATGGCTTCGAAGAACACGTAGAACACGAAGACGTCGGTGGCGTAGAAGGAGACGACCACCATCGCCTCCACCGCGAGGATCAGGGCGAAGAAGCCCTGGGTGCGGCGCCTGTTCTCGAAGCTGCCGTCGGGCCCGGCCGGCCCCGGGTCGGCGTCGTGCCAGGAGGCGAGGATCACCAGCGGCACGAGCACGGCGGTGAGCAGGGCGAGCACGGCTCCGATGCCGTCCACGCCGAGCGAGAAGTTGATGCCGAAGGAGCGGATCCAGCTGTACGACTCGTTCAGCTGGAAGCGGGTGCCGTGCGGGTCGAACCGGGTCGCCACCACGGCGGCCAGCGCCAGGGTGACGACGGAGACGCCCAGCGCGACGGCCTTGGTGGTCCTGCGCCGGCTCTCGGAGGACCCGGCGGGCAGCGCGGCCGTCAGCACCGCGCCGGCCGCCGGGACGGCGCAGGTGGCGGTCAGAAGGACGCTCATGCCCGCTCCCCCCAACGGATATCAGGACGAGTCATCACGTGGACCTCATCAGGAGAGTCGTGGCGACCAGCACCAGCGTGCCGCCGAACATGGAGAGCGCGTACGAGCGGACGAAGCCGTTCTGGATCCGCCGCAGCCGGCCGGAGAGCCCGCCGATCCCGGCGGCCAGGCCGTTGACCACGCCGTCCAGGCCGCGGCTGTCGAAGAACACCAGCGCCGCGGCGAGCGCCGAGCCCGGCCGCACCAGCACCGCGTGGTTGAAGTCGTCCTGCAGCAGGTCGCGGCGGGCGGCCCGGGTGAGCGGGGAGCCGACCGGCGGCACCACCGGGACCGGCGAGCGCCCGTACATCAGGTACGCGAGGCCGACGCCGGCCAGCATGCAGGCCGTGGTCAGCAGGGTGACGGTCAGCGGGGCGAGCGGGGAGTCGCCCTCCTCGTACCCGGTGACCGGCTCCAGCCACCTCAGGAAGGAGTCGTGGAAGGCGAACAGCCCGCCCGCGAAGACCGAGCCGAAGGCCAGCAGGACCATCGGGACGGTCATCGTCCGGGGCGACTCGTGCGGGTGCGGGGTGTTGCCCTCGCCCGCGGCGGAGCCGCTGGTGTCGTCAGTGGGCTGCCAGCGCTTCTCCCCGAAGAAGGTCAGCACCATCACCCGGGTCATGTAGAACGCGGTGACGGCCGCGCCGACCAGCGCGCACAGCCCGAGGATCCAGCCCTCGGTGCCGCCCTTGGCGAAGGCCGCCTCGATGATCTTGTCCTTGGAGAAGAAGCCGGACAGGCCGGGGAAGCCGATGATCGCCAGGTAGCCGAGGCCGAAGGTGACGAAGGTGACCGGCATGTACTTGCGCAGGCCGCCGTAGTGGCGCATGTTCACCTCGTCGTTCATGCCGTGCATGACCGACCCGGCGCCGAGGAACAGCCCGGCCTTGAAGAAGCCGTGGGTCACCAGGTGCATGATCGCGAAGGCGTAGCCGATCGGGCCGAGCCCGGCCGCCAGCACCATGTAGCCGATCTGCGACATGGTCGAGCCGGCCAGCGCCTTCTTGATGTCGTCCTTGGCACAACCGACGATCGCACCGAACAGCAGCGTCACCGCGCCGACCACCACCACGGCGGTCTGCGCGTCCGGCGCCAGGTCGAAGATCGCCGAGGAGCGGGTGATCAGGTAGACGCCGGCGGTCACCATGGTGGCCGCGTGGATCAGCGCCGACACCGGGGTCGGGCCCTCCATCGCGTCCCCCAGCCAGGACTGCAGCGGCACCTGCGCCGACTTGCCGCAGGCCGCCAGCAGCAGCATCAGGCCGATCGCCGTCAGCTTGCCCTCGCTCGCCTCGTGCGCACCGCCGAAGACCGGGCCGAAGGCGAAGGAGCCGAACTCGGCGAACATGAGCATGATCGCGACGGACAGGCCGACGTCGCCGACCCGGTTGACGATGAAGGCCTTCTTCGCCGCCGTCGCCGCGCTCGGCTTGTGCTGCCAGAAGCCGATCAGGAGGTACGAGGCCAGGCCCACGCCCTCCCAACCGAAGTACAGCAGAAGGTAGTTGTCCGCGACCACCAGCAGCAGCATGGCGGCCAGGAACAGGTTCAGGTAGGCGAAGAAGCGGCGCCGGCGCTCGTCGTGCGCCATGTAGCCGACCGAGTAGAGGTGGATCAGCGTACCGACGCCGGTGATCAGTAGGACGAAGGTCATCGACAGCTGGTCGAGCAGGAAGGAGGCGTCGGCCTGGAAGCCGTTCACCGGGATCCAGCTGAACAGGTGCACGCCGACCGCCCGGTGCTCGGCGTCACGGCCGAGCATGTCCGAGAACAGGGCCAGACCGAAGCCGAACGAGAGCGCCGCGAGTGCGGTGGCCAGCCAGTGGCCGTACCGGTCCAGAGCCCGGCCGCCGAGCAGCAGCAGGGCGGCGCCCGCCAGTGGAGCCGCCACCAGCAGCGGAATGAGAGAGTTCACCGAAGGCCCTCCGCCTACAGCTTCATCAGGTTGCTGTCGTCGACCGAAGCGGAGTGCCTGGTCCGGAAGATGGAGACGATGATGGCGAGGCCCACCACGACCTCGGCCGCCGCGACCACCATCGTGAAGAACGCGATGATCTGACCGTCCAGGGTCCCGTGCAGCCGGGAGAACGTCACCAGGGCGAGGTTCGAGGCGTTCAGCATCAGCTCCACGCACATGAACAGCACGATCGCGTTGCGCCGGATCAGCACCCCGGCCGCGCCGATGGTGAACAACAGGGCCGACAGGTAGAGGTAGTTGACCGGGTTCACTCCGTGCCCTCCTCGCCGGCCGGATGCTTCACGTTGTTCGCCGCCACCGGCTCGCCGTTCGCCGCGGCCCGCTCGCCGTTCGCCGGACCGCCGTTCGCGGTCCCGCCGTTCGCGGGCACCGGCTCCAGCGACTTGCGCGGGGACGCCACCGCCGGCCGCTCCGAGGACGGACGGCCCAGCCAGTCCGCCGTGGTGTTCTCCAGCTCCGCCATCCGCTGCAGCATCGCCTGGCTGACGTCCCGGACCTGGCCGCGCTCGCGCAGCGTCGCCATCACCGAGTCCTCGGCGACCGTGCCGTCCGGCAGCAGCGCCGGGACGTCCACCGCGTTGTGCCGCGCGTACACGCCCGGCGCCGGCATCGGCGGCACCTGGATGTTGTCCCTGATCCGCTGCGCCGCCAGCTCGCGCTGCGTCTTCGGCGCCTTCACGTGCTCCCGGTGGGTCAGCACCATCGCGCCGATCGACGCGGTGATCAGCAACGCGCCGGTGACCTCGAAGGCCCACACGTACCGGGTGAAGATCAGCCGGGCCAGGCCCGGCACGTTGCCCTCGGCGTTCGCCTCGGACAGCCCGGTGAAGTGGTTCAGCTTCGCGTTGGCGATCCCGGCGATCAGCAGCACGCCGAAGCCCAGGCCGCACAGGGCCGCGGCGAACCGCTGGCCCTTCAGCTGCTCCTTCAGGGAGTCCTCGCTGGTGACGCCGACCAGCATCACCACGAACAGGAACAGCATCATGATCGCGCCGGTGTAGACCACGATCTGCACCACGCCCAGGAACACCGCGCCCTGGGCCATGTAACAGACCGCCAGCGCCAGCATGGTGGCCGCCAGGCAGAGCGCGCTGTGCACGGCCTTGCGCATCAGCACCATGCCGAGCGCACCGCCGACCGCGACCACCGCGAGCACCCAGAACTGGAAGGCCTCACCCGTCGAGGTCGTCCCGGTCGCCTCCGCCAACCGCGCGATCACTGCCGCACCTCCTTGTCCCGGTCGGTGCGCTCCTGCTGGACCGTCCCCGGCGCCGCCGCGGTGACCTCGCCCCGGTAGTACGCGCCCTCGTCGGTGCCCGGGAAGATCGCGTGCGGGGTGTCGACCATGCCCTCGGACAGGCCCACCAGCAGCTGCTCCTTGGTGAAGATGAGGTCCCGCCGGGAGGAGTCGGCCAGCTCGTACTCGTTGGTCATGGTCAGCGCCCTGGTCGGGCAGGCCTCGATGCACAGCCCGCACAGGATGCAGCGGGCGTAGTTGATCTGGTACACCGCGCCGTAGCGCTCGCCCGGGGAGTAGCGCTCCTCGTCCCGGTTGTCCGCGCCCTCCACGTAGATCGCGTCGGCCGGGCAGGCCCACGCGCACAGTTCGCAGCCGACGCACTTCTCCAGGCCGTCCGGGTGCCGGTTCAGCTGGTGGCGGCCGTGGAAGCGCGGAGCGGTGGGCTTCTTCTGCTCCGGGTACTGCTCGGTGAGCCGCTTCTTGAACATGGCCTTGAAGGTCACGCCGAAGCCGGCGGCCGGGCCGAGGATCGACGGACGGTCGGCCCGCTCGGGGCGGCCCGCACGATCGGACTGGTCGGACATCTCGGTTCAGCTCCCTTCGGAATGGTCGGCCCCGTTGAGGGCGTCCTGGAGTTGCTTCGGGGCGCGACTGCGCCGGCGCGGCACCGGCGGGAGCACCTGGCCGGGCATCGGCGGGACCGGGTAGCCGCCCGCCATCGGATCGAACTCGCCCTTGGGGGGCGCCTCCTCGACCTCCGGCTGCTTCCGCATGAAGTCCCGCAGCAGCGCCAGCAGCAACAGCACCCCGACCGGGGCGCCGACGTACAGCACCACCTGACCGAAGCCGTAGCCCTCGTTGCGCAGCGCCCGCACGCTCGCGATCAGCACCAGCCACACCAGCGAGACCGGGATCAGCACCTTCCAGCCCAGCTTCATGAACTGGTCGTAGCGGAACCGGGGCAGCGTGCCGCGCAGCCAGATGAAGAAGAACAGCAGCAGCTGGATCTTCAGCGTGATCCACAGCATCGGCCACCAGCCGTGGTTGGCGCCCTCCCAGAAGGTCGACACCGGCCACGGGGCCCGCCAGCCGCCCAGGAAGAGGGTCGAGGCCACCGCCGAGACCGTCACCATGTTCACGTACTCGGCCAGCATGAACATCGCGAACTTGAGCGAGGAGTACTCGGTGTTGAAGCCGCCGACCAGCTCGCCCTCGGCCTCCGGGAGGTCGAACGGCGCCCGGTTGGTCTCGCCGACCATCGCGATGACGTAGACGATGAACGAGACCGGCAGCAGCGCCGCGAACCAGGTCGGTTGCTGGTGCGCCACGATCTCCGAGGTCGACATCGAGCCGGAGTAGATGAAGACCGCCGCGAAGGACAGACCCATCGCGATCTCATAGCTGATCATCTGCGCGGACGAGCGCAGCCCGCCCAGCAGCGGGTACGTCGAACCCGAGGACCAGCCGGCCAGCACGATGCCGTAGATGCCCACCGAGGCCGTCGCCAGGATGTACAGCAGCGCCACCGGGAAGTCCGTCAGCTGCAGCGGCGTGCGGGTGCCGAAGATCGACACCTCGTTGCCGGCCGGGCCGAACGGGATCACCGCGAAGGCCATGAACGCGGGGATGGCGCAGACGATCGGGGCCAGGATGTAGACCACCTTGTCCGAGCCCTTGACCACCAGGTCTTCCTTCAGCGCCAGCTTCACGCCGTCCGCCAGCGACTGCAGCAGGCCCCACGGGCCGTGCCGGTTGGGCCCGATGCGCAGCTGCATCCAGGCCACCACCTTGCGCTCCCAGACGATCGCGATCAGCACCGTCAGGACCAGGAAGGCGAAGCAGAACACGGCCTTCAGCAGCACCAGCCACCACGGGTCCTGCCCGAAGAAGTGGAGCGTCTCGTACGGCTGCGAAGTCATCGGTCCTCCCCTTCGCCGGCGGTGTGGTCCGCGGTCTCCTGGGCCTTCGCCGCCCGGGCCTGTGTCGTCGGCTCGGATTCGGGTTCGGTCTCGGCTGCGGGTTCGGCCGCGGATTCGGTCTCGTGCTCGGCTGCGGGTTCGGCCGCGGGTTCCGTCTCCGGTTCGGGTTCGGGTTCGGAGTCGGGTTCGGAGTCGGGTTCGGCCGCGGTGATCGTGACCAGGTGGCCGACGGTGGTGCCGAGCGCGCGGCGGGCGCCGCCCGGCGTGGAGTCGAGCGGGATCCAGACCGTGCGGTCCGGGATCGAGTCGGTGACCTCCAGCGGCAGGGTCAGTGATCCGGCCGGGCCGGTCAGCCGCAGCGCGGCGGCCGCCTCGGCGCCGACTTCCTTGGCCGTCTCCGCCGAGATCCGCGCCACCGCCCGGTGCCGGGTGCCCGCCAGGTTCGGGTCCCCCTGCTGCAGCACGCCGTTGTCCAGCAGCAGGCGCCAACCCGCCAGCACCGCCTGGCCGGCGGCCGGCCGGGGCAGCACGCCCGGGTGCGCCGCCGGATCGGCCGCGCGCTCACCCTCCCAGGGGGTGAAACGGTCCAGCTCCAGCCGGGCCGCCCGGACGTCCGGCAGGCCCAGCCGGTGCCCCAGGGCGTCGGCCAGCATGCTCAGCACCCGCAGGTCCGACTGGAGGTGACGGCCCATCTGCTGGTCCGGCTTGAGCGCGGACTCGAACATCCGCACCCGGCCCTCCCAGTCCAGGAAGGTGCCGGCCTTCTCCGCCACCGCCGCCACCGGCAGCACCACGTCGGCGCGCGCCGTCACCGCCGAGGGCCGCAGCTCCAGCGACACCAGGAACGGCACCGCCGCCAACGCCTCGTCGGCCAGCGCCGGATCCGGCAGGTCGTCCGGGTCCACCCCGCCGACCACCAACGCCTCCAACTCGCCGGCCACGACCGCCGCCAGGATCCCGTCGGTGTCACGGCCCGGCCGGGACGGCGGCTCTGCCCCGCCCCACACCGCGGCCGCCTCCGCCCGGGCCGCCGCGTCCGCCACCGGACGGCCGCCGGGCAGCAGGCCCGGCAGCGCACCCGCCTCGACGGCCCCGCGCTCACCGGCCCGGCGCGGCACCCAGGCGAGCTTCGCGCCGGTCGCGTGCGCCAGCCTCAGCACCGCGGTCAGTGCGCCCGGGACGGCGGCCAGCCGCTCGCCCGCCAGGATCACCGCACCCGGCGTGCGCAGCAGCTCGGCCGCCCGGCCCGCCTCGTCGTTCAGCGGCTCGTCCGCCGCCAGCGCCGCGAACCACTCCGGCTCGGTGCCGGGGGCGGCCGGCAGCAGCGCGCCGTGCAGCTTGGCCAGACCCCGGGAGCCGAACGCGGCCACCGAGAACACCTTCAGGCCCGCCGCCCTGGTCGCCTTGCGCAGCCGCAGGAAGACGATCGGCGACTCCTCCTCCGGCTCGAAGCCCGCCAGCAGCACCGCCGGCGCCCGGTCGAGGTCCTCGTAGGCCGGCCCGGCGCCGTCCAGGTCGACGCCCCGCCCGGCCACCGCGGCGGCCAGGAACTCCGCCTCCTCACCGCTGTGCGGGCGGGCCCGGAAGTCCACGTCGTTGGTACCCAGGGCCACCCGCGCGAACTTCCCGTACGCGTAGGCGTCCTCGACCGTCACCCGGCCGCCGGCCAGCACCCCGGCCCGGACCCCGCGCAGCCCCTCGGCCGCCCGGGCCAGCGCCTCCGGCCAGGAGGCCGGCACCAGTTCGCCGTCCACCCGCACCAGCGGGGTGGTCAGCCGGTCGCGCTGCTGGGCGTAGCGGAAGGCGAACCGGCCCTTGTCGCAGTTCCACTCCTCGTTCACCGCCGGGTCCTCGCCCGCCAGCCGGCGCAGCACCTTGCCGCGCCGGTGGTCGGTGCGCTGCGCGCAGCCCGAGGCGCAGTGCTCGCACACGCTCGGCGAGGAGACCAGGTCGAAGGGGCGCGAGCGGAACCGGTACGCCGCCGAGGTCAGCGCGCCCACCGGGCAGATCTGGATGGTGTTCCCGGAGAAGTACGACTCGAAGTCGTCGCCCTCGCCGGTGCCGACCTGCTGCAGCGCCCCGCGCTCCACCAGGTCGATGAACGGGTCCCCGGCGATCTGCTGCGAGAAGCGGGTGCAGCGCGCGCACAGCACACAGCGCTCGCGGTCCAGCAGCACCTGGCTGCTGATCGGCACCGGCTTCTCGTAGGTGCGCTTCATGCCCTCGAAGCGGGAGTCGGCGGCGCCGCTGGTCATCGCCTGGTTCTGCAGCGGGCACTCGCCGCCCTTGTCGCAGACCGGGCAGTCCAGCGGGTGGTTGATCAGCAGCAGCTCCATCACGCCGCGCTGGGCCTTCTCGGCCACCGGCGAGCTGAGCTGGGTGCGCACCACCATGCCCTCGGCCACCGGGATGGTGCAGGAGGCGACCGGCTTGCGCTGGCCCTCGATCTCGACGATGCACTGGCGGCAGGCACCGGCCGGGTCGAGCAGCGGGTGGTCGCAGAAGCGCGGGATCTGGGTGCCGATGGTCTCGGCGGCCCGGATCACCAACGTTCCCTTGGGGACCCGCACTTCGACGCCGTCGATGGTGAGCGTGACCAGTTCGACCGCGGTCTCGGAGGCGGTTGGCTCTGTGATCGTCACGCGTGCACCTCCCTTTCGGTGGCGGACTGGTGGCCGGGGCGGGGGCCGTCGGCCCAGACGGTGGAGGCGGCCGGGTCGAACGGGCAGCGGCGCTCGGCCAGGTGCTGCTCGTACTCGGCCCGGAAGTGCTGGAGCGAGGAGACGATCGGGCTGGCCGCGCCGTCGCCCAGCGCGCAGAAGGACTTGCCGTTGATGTTGTCGGCGATGTCGAGGAGCTTCTCCAGGTCCCCGTCGACGCCCTCGCCCGCCTCGATCCGCTTGAGCAGCTGGACCAGCCAGTAGGTGCCCTCGCGGCAGGGGGTGCACTTGCCGCAGGACTCGTGGGCGTAGAACTCCGTCCAGCGGGTGACCGCCCGCACCACGCAGGTGGTCTCGTCGAAGACCTGGAGCGCCTTGGTGCCGAGCATCGAGCCGGCCGCCCCGACGCCCTCGTAGTCCAGCGGGACGTCGAGGTGCTCGTCGGTGAACATCGGGGTGGAGGAGCCGCCCGGGGTCCAGAACTTCAGCCGGTGCCCGGGGCGGATGCCGCCGCTGAGGTCGAGCAGCTGGCGCAGCGTGATGCCGAGCGGGGCCTCGTACTGGCCGGGGTTGGTGACGTGGCCGGAGAGCGAGTAGAGCGTGAAGCCGGGGGACTTCTCGGTCCCCAGCGCCTTGAACCACTCCTTGCCGCGGGACAGGATCGGCGGCACCGAGGCGATCGACTCGACGTTGTTGACCACCGTCGGACAGGCGTACAGGCCGGCGATCGCCGGGAACGGGGGCCGCAGCCTGGGCTGGCCGCGGCGGCCCTCCAGGGAGTCCAGCAGCGCCGTCTCCTCGCCGCAGATGTAGGCGCCGGCGCCGGCGTGCACGGTGATGTCGAGGTCGGTGCCGGAGCCGAGGATGTTCCGGCCCAGCAGCCCCGCCCCGTACGCCTCGGCGACGGCCGCGTGCAGTCGGCGCAGCACCGGGACGACCTCGCCGCGCAGGTAGATGAAGGCGTGGTCGCAGCGGATCGCGTAGGAGGCGATGATCATGCCCTCGATCAGCGCGTGCGGGTTGGCGAACAGCAGCGGGATGTCCTTGCAGGTGCCCGGCTCGGACTCGTCGGCGTTGACCACCAGGTAGTGCGGCTTGCCGTCGTTCTGCGGGATGAACTGCCACTTCATGCCGGTGGGGAAGCCGGCGCCGCCGCGGCCGCGCAGGCCGGCGTCCTTGACCAGGGCGATCACGTCGTCCGGTGGCATGGCGAGGGCCGCCTTGAGGCCCTCGTAGCCGTGGTGGCGGCGGTAGGTGTCGAGCGTCCAGGGGCGGCCGTCGTCCCAGGAGTCGGACAGGACCGGGGTGAGCAGCTTCTCGGCCGGCTCGGCGGAGGTCATCACGCCTCGCTCCCTTCCTGGCCGTTGGTCGGCTGGCCGCTGGTCGGTTGACCGTTGACCGGTTGGCCGTTGGCGGGCTGGCCGTCGCCCGGTTGGCCGGTGGCGGGCTGGCCGTTGGCTGCCCGGCGGGGCGACTCGGGGCGGGGGGAGACCACCTTGGTGCCGGGGGTGCCGGGCAGGGCCTCGCCGCGGGCCAGCCGCAGGCCGGCCAGGGAGGGCGCGCCGCCGGCGCCGGACTCGTCGTTGGCGCCCGGGCGCTCGTCGGGGAAGCCGGCCAGGATCCGGGCGGTCTCCTTGAAGCCGCACAGCCGGGCGCCGCGGGTGGGCCTGACCTCGCGGCCGGCGCGCAGGTCGTCGACCAGCTGCCGGGCGCTCTCCGGCGTCTGGTTGTCGAAGAACTCCCAGTTGACCATCACCACGGGCGCGTAGTCGCAGGCCGCGTTGCACTCGATGTGCTCGATCGAGAGCTCGCCGTCCTCGGTGGTCTCGTTGTTGCGGATGCCCAGGTGCTCCTGGAGCTCGGCGAAGATCTGGTCGCCGCCGAGCACCGCGCACAGGGTGTTGGTGCAGACCCCCACGTGGTACTTCCCGGCCGGGCGGCGCCGGTACATGGTGTAGAAGGTCGCGACCGCGGTGACCTCGGCGGTGGTGAGGTCCAGCTGCTCGGCGCAGTAGCGGATCCCGGTCGGGCTGACGAAGCCCTCCTCGGCCTGCACCAGGTGCAGCAGCGGCAGCAGCGCCGAACGGGGCTGCGGGTAGCGGGCGATCAGCTCGGCGGCGTCGGCGGCCAGCCGGGCGCGCACCTCCTCTGGGTACGGTGCGGCCGGCAGCGCCGGCAGTCCCAGTTCGACGTTGGTCACCGGTCCACGCCTCCCATCACCGGGTCGATCCCGGCCACCGCGACGATCACGTCGGCCACCTGGCCGCCCTCGCACATCGCCGCCATCGTCTGCAGATTGGTGAACGACGGATCCCGGAAGTGGACCCGGTACGGGCGCGTCCCGCCGTCGCTGACCACGTGCACGCCCAGCTCGCCCTTGGGCGACTCGACCGCCGCGTACGCCTGGCCGACCGGGACCCGGAAGCCCTCGGTGACCAGCTTGAAGTGGTGGATCAGGGCCTCCATCGAGGTGCCCATGATCTTGCGGATGTGGTCGAGGGAGTTGCCCATCCCGTCCGGGCCGACGGCCAGTTGGGCCGGCCAGGCGATCTTCTTGTCGGCCACCATGACCGGGCCGGGCCGCAGCCGGTCCAGGCACTGCTCGACGATCCGCAGCGACTGCTTCATCTCCTCCAGGCGGATCAGGAAGCGGCCGTAGGAGTCGGCGCTGTCGGCGATCGCGACCTCGAAGTCGTAGTCCTCGTAACCGCAGTACGGGTCGGTCTTGCGCAGGTCGTGCGGCAGGCCGGTGGCGCGCAGGATCGGGCCGGTGGCGCCGAGGGCCAGGCAGCCCGGCAGGTCCAGGAAGCCGACGTCGACCAGGCGGGCCTTGAACACCGGGTTGCCGGTGGCCAGCTTGTCGTACTCGTGCATCCGGGAGCGGAAGACCTTGACCGCCTCGCGGATCTGGTCGACGGCGCCGGGCGGCAGGTCCTGGGCGAGGCCGCCGGGGCGCACGTACGCGTGGTTCATGCGCAGGCCGGTGACCAGCTCGAAGACGTCCAGGATCAGCTCGCGGTCCCGGAAGCCGTAGATCATCAGCGTGGTGGAGCCGATCTCCATGCCGCCGGTGGCCAGGCAGACCAGGTGCGAGGCGATCCGGTTGAGCTCCATCATCATCACCCGGATGACGCTGGCGCGGTCCGGGACGTCGCCGGTGATCCCGAGCAGCTTCTCGACCGCCAGGCAGTAGGCGGTCTCGTTGAACAGCGGGGTCAGGTAGTCCATGCGGGTCACGAAGGTGGTGCCCTGGACCCAGCTGCGGAACTCCATGTTCTTCTCGATGCCGGTGTGGAGGTAGCCGATGCCGCAGCGGGCCTCCTTCACCGTCTCGCCGTCGATCTCCAGGATCAGCCGCAGCACGCCGTGGGTGGACGGGTGCTGGGGGCCCATGTTGACGATGATGCGCTCGTCGTCGGCCCGGCCGATCGCCTCGACCACCTCGCCCCAGTCGCCGCCGGTGACGGTGAAGACCCGGCCCTCGGTGGTCTCGCGGGCGTCCGCTTCCTCGGTCTCTCCAAAGTGCTGGGTGTTCATCAGCTGTACGACCTCCGCTGGTCGGGAGCCGGGATCTGGGCGCCCTTGTACTCGACGGGGATGCCGCCGAGCGGGTAGTCCTTGCGCTGCGGGTGGCCCAGCCAGTCGTCCGGCATCATGATCCGGGTGAGCGCCGGGTGGCCCTCGAAGACCAGGCCGAAGAAGTCGTAGGCCTCGCGCTCGTGCCAGTCGTTGGTCGGGTAGACGCTCACCACGGAGGGGATGCGCGGGTCGGCGTCCGGCGCGGTGACCTCCAGCCGGATCAGCCGGCCGTGGGTGATCGAGCGCAGGTGGTAGACCGCGTGCAGCTCGCGCCCCTTGTCGCCGGGGTAGTGCACGCCGCTCACGCCCAGGCACAGTTCGAAGCGCAGCGCCGGGTCGTCGCGCAGGATCCGGACCGTCCTCAACAGGTGGTCGCGGTCGACCTGGAAGGTGATCTCGCCGCGGTCGACCACGGTCTTCTCGATCACCTCGACCGGGTCCAGGCCCTGCTCCTCCAGAGCGCCCTCCAGCTCGTCGGCCACCTCGTCGAACCAGCCGCCGTACGGGCGTTCGCTCGGACCGGGCAGCACGATCGGGGCGGCCAGGCCGCCGAAGCCGGAGGTGTCGCCGCTGCCCTTGGCGCCGAACATGCCCTGGCGGCGGCCGACCACCTCGACCGGGATCTCGCGGACCGGCTGCTCGCGGCGGGTCTCGGGTACCTGGTCGTTCATCGCAGCTGCCCCCGCATCTCGCTGATCGGGGTGGCCTTCAGGGCGAGCGCCTCGCCGAGCGCCTCGGCCCGGCGCTTGTTCACGCCCAGCGGCTCGTGCTGGATCTTGTCGTGCAGCTTCAGGATCGCGTCCATCAGCATCTCCGGACGGGGCGGACAGCCGGGCAGGTAGATGTCCACCGGGACGATGTGGTCGACGCCCTGGACGATCGCGTAGTTGTTGAACATCCCACCGGACGAGGCGCAGACACCCATCGAGATGACCCACTTGGGATTGGGCATCTGGTCGTACACCTGGCGCAGCACCGGGGCCATCTTCTGGCTCACCCGGCCCGCCACGATCATCAGGTCGGCCTGCCGGGGGGAGCCCCGGAAGACCTCCATGCCGAACCGGGCCAGGTCGTAGCGGCCCGCCCCGGTGGTCATCATCTCGATCGCGCAGCAGGCCAGACCGAAGGTGGCCGGGAAGAGTGACGCCTTGCGCACCCAGCCGGCGGCCGTCTCCACGGTCGTGAGCAGAAAGCCGCTCGGCAGCTTCTCCTCGATTCCCATCAGATCCCTCTCAATGCCCTCAAGTCCTCTGATACGTGGGCCGGTTCTGGCTTGTCCGCTCGTTCACAAGCGGGCGCGCAGCCGGCGGACGGGTGGAGTAGCCACCCCGCGCTCGGACCGCCCCGCGCTCAGTCCCACTCCAGGCCGCCGCGCCGCCACACGTAGGCGTACGCGACGAAGACGGTGGCGATGAACAGGAGCATCTCGACCAGCCCGAAGATCCCCAGGGCGTCGAAGGTCACCGCCCAGGGGTAGAGGAAGACGATCTCGATGTCGAAGACGATGAAGAGCATCGCCGTCAGGTAGTACTTGATCGGGAACCGACCGCCGCCCACGGGCTGCGGGGTCGGCTCGATGCCGCACTCGTACGCCTCCAACTTGGCCCGGTTGTAGCGCTTGGGGCCGGTGAGTGAGGCCATCACGACGGAGCCGACCGCGAACGCCGCCGCGATGGCACCGAGTACGAGGATCGGCGCGTAGGCATTCATAGCCCCCGCTCCCTCCGTCCAGTCGTCCTTGACTGCAGATCGGAACCGGCGGGTCACGCTGAGGTGAACCCGCGCTCCAGTTCCCGAGATCCACCTCATGTGAGGCAGTTCACAAACCCTGGAACGAGCGCATCCTATGCCCGTCGGCTTGTGATCTGCGACACGCAGTTCACCGCCTTCTTTGTGATCTACGACACCATACGAATGGGGTCGAATACGAACATGCCCAAATTTGTCGACGCAAAGCAGTCGAATGATCACAAGCTGTCGCATTTGCTCGTGAAGCGGCTGGTCAGGGGCGTGTTCCTATATCAACTATGCGTCGCTTGGAGCAAATTTCCTGGCGTCATGTTGACGTGTTATAGCGGCTCACTCGGAGGGGTGGCGGGGGGCCGAACGCTCGCTTGACCCTTCGTTCACAAGCGCTCGAGGCGATCTTCGGCGCTGCACCGGTGCTGGTCGCCCCGGCCCGGAGTGCGGGCCCGCACTCCGGGCCGGGGCCGGTTGCCCGGGCCCTCGTACTCCGGGCCGGGGGCTGGTTGCCCGGGCCCTCGCACTCCGGGCCGAGGCCGGTCGGTTACTGGTGGCCGGCCGCCTGCTCCCAGACCCAGGCCGCGATGCCCACCCGGTTACGGGCTCCGATCTTGCGCTGGACATTGGCGAGGTGGTTCTTCACCGTTCCCGGTGAGATGAACAGCCCGGCGCCGATCTCGGCATTGGTCGCGCCGTCTGCCACCAGCTCGGCGATCTCCCTCTCTCTCGCGGTCAGTTCCTCCGTCGGCCCGGCTGTCGGTTGCGCCGCGGCCGCAGCCGACGTGGCGCCCGGCCCGGGCTTCGGCTCCATGCCGGGGATGGCCATGTGGCGCAGGAGCCGTACGGTGATCTGCGGGCTGATCAACGCGTCCCCGGCCATCGCCGCCCGGACCGCCTCGATCAGCAGCACCGGCCCCGAGCGCTTCAGCAGAAACCCCGCCGCTCCGTGCCGCAGTGCCGTGTGCACGTACTCGTCCAGGTCGAAGGTGGTCACTACGATCACCTTGCACTGGTCCGCCAACTGGCGTGTGACCTCCAGCCCGTCGAGCTTCGGCATCCGGATGTCCGCGAGCACCACATCCGGCCGCAGCCGCCTTGCCTCCTGCACGGCTGCGGCACCGTCCGCCGCCTCCGCCACCACCACCATGTCCGGCTGGACGTCCAGGATCATCCGGAACGCACTGCGAACGTCCGCCTGGTCGTCCGCGATCAGGACCCGAACCGGCCCTTTGCCACTGCCCATCCCCGTACCTCCCCGTCACCGATCCGCTACCGATCCGCCGGCAGCCGCTACGATCCCGCCGGCCCCGCGCCGGCCTGCTCCAGCGGCAGCACCGCCCTCACCCGCCAGGCCTCCCGCTCGTGCGGGCCGGCCTCCAGCGAACCGCCGAGGGCCTCCACCCGGGCCGCCAGCCCCGGCAGCCCGCTGCCGCCGCCCCGGCGAGACCGCCCCGCCGGGCCCGGGGCCCGACCGTCGTTGGTCACCGTCAGCTCCAGCCGTCCGCCGCTGCGGCGGGCCCGGATCTCGACCGCCCGCGCCGCCGGAGCGTGCCGCCGGACATTGGTCAGGGACTCGACCACGATCCGGTGGACGGTACCCTCCACCTCGCGCGGAACCGACTCCTCCGGCAGCTCCAACCGGACCTCGGCGCCGCCGGTCGCGGTGAACCGCTCGGCCACCCCGTGGAGTTCGGCGAGCCCGGGCTGCGGACCGCGGCCGCCGCCTTCCTCGCTGCGCAGCAGTTGCACGGTCCGGTCCAGCGAGGCCAGCGCCCGCTGCCCGGCCTGCTCTATTCGCTGGAACATCTCGGCCGCCCGGGCCGGATCGGCCCCCGCCAGATAGGCCCCCGCCTGGGCCTGGGCGACCATGCCGCTGACATCGTGCGCCACGAAGTCGTGCAGGTCATGGGCCAGTTCGAGCCGCTGTGCCCGCCTGGCCTCGGCCACCGCCTTCCTGCGCCCCTCGTCCAGGCCCCGTAGGTAGAGCCCGACCAGCACCGCCGGCAGGGAGAGCATCGACCCGAACCCGAAGAGCGTGAGCGTGTCCGCGGGCCCCTCGACGAACGCGAAGCGGGACGGCCAGAGGGCGACCGCTCCGCAGGCCGTCCAGGCCGCCGCCGCACACCGCGGGCCGTCCTCGGCTCGCAGGCTGACGACCACGGCCAGCAGCAGGACGGCCAGCTCGGCCAGGCCCGCCAGCCCGGCCCAGCGCTGCCCCTCCGCCCAGCGGCCGAGGAGCCAGACGGCGACCGTGACCACGACCGACGCCGCCCCGAGCGCCATCGTCACGGCCACCGGCCCGTGCCGCCGCCACGCCGCCCAGGCCGGCGGCACCAGGACCAGGACGGCCCCGGACAGGATCTGAGTCATCGTCACCACCTCTCCTCGACTCTTCGACTGCCGTCACACTACGACGCCGCCCGGGCGGTACGCCTGTGCCGATCGGCATATTTCAAAGGCCGGTTGAGCAGGGGGAACAGCCCGATCGGCATCTGCCGCGAACCCCCGCCGGGCCTCCAGTCTTGAGTCATCGCACCGGCCACGGAGGCCGGAGCCGAGAGGAGGCCACCATCGTGTCGAAGCTCGTGATCAATGCCCGCGCCGCCACCCGCCGGGCCGGCACCACGGCCCCGGACGTCCCGCCCGCACCTCGCTGGGCCCGGCTCGCCGCCAAGGCCGCCGTCCTCGCCACCGTCCCCTCGGGGCTGTGGCGGATCGTCTTCGGGTTCGGCGTCCCGCTCGGCTTCACCGGCGCGACGGCCGCGGCGTACGCCGAGCACCAGCCGGGCTGGGGCACGGTCTACTGCGTGGCGTTGAGCGTCCTGGCCGAGTCGCTGGCCTTCCTCACGCTGGGCCTGGTCCGGCCCTGGGGGCTGGTGGCGCCCCGGTGGATCCCGCTGATAGGCGGGCGTCGGGTCCGGCCGCTCGCCGCGATCGTCCCGGCGCTGCTGGGCTCGGTGGTGCTCACGGTCCTCGGCATGGAGGGGCTGTTCGGCCGCTGGGCCCACAACCTGGCCGAGCCCGGTTCGCCGCAAGGCTTCGCCGCCGTGGTGATGACGCTCGCCTACCTGCCCCTGGTCGCCTGGGGCCCGCTGCTCGGCGCGGTCACGCTCGACTACGCCCGCCGGACGTTGCGGCGGCACCGGTGACGAGGGCGGCCGGTCACACCGGAGTCGGCTCCGGGCTCGGCCCCGTCGCATCGCTCTCGTTCGAGCCCTCGACCCCGGCCGGGCCGGGCACGGGTTCGATCGCGGGCACGGGTTCGGTCGCGGGCGGAGGCACGGGCGCGGGTGCGGTGCGTCGGCCCCACTCGGTCGCGACCAGGACCAGGACCCCGCCGAGCAGGGCGAGCGGGCCCATCCGGTTCCCGGCCACGGTGATGCCGAAGACGGCGGCCCACAGCGGCTCGGTGCCGAGCAGCAGGCTGACGCGGGAGGGCGAGGTGGCCCGCACGGCCCACATCTGGACGAAGAAGGCGAACAGGGTGCAGAACAAGGACAGATGCAGCAGCCAGGCCCACTGGCCGGCCCCGTACGAGCGCGCGACCGTCCAGGGCGCGGGCCCCACCACGAGCGCGACGACGGCGAACACCCCGGTGGTCACGGCAAGTTGGACCCAGGTGACGGCGAGCATGTCGGTGTCGCGGACGGCCCGGGTGCGGGCCGTCGCGAGGACGTACGCGGTCCGGACGAGGGCGGCGCCCAGCACCAGCAGGTCACCGAGCGTGGGAGGGCGCAGCCCGCCGTCGCCGGTGAGCAGGGCGACACCGAGGACGGCCAGTCCGGCGGCCGCGAGGAAGGCCTTGGGTGGCGCGGTCCGGCCGAGGGCGCTCTCGCCGAGCGGGGTCAGCACCATCGCGAGGCTGATGATCAGCCCGGCGTTGGTCGCGGAGGTGTGCACGGCTCCGTAGGTCTCCAGCAGGAAGATCCCGCTGAGCACCAGCCCCAGCGCGGCGCCGCCGAGCCACTCGGTGCGGCTCAGCCTCCGCAGGGCGCGCCAGGCGACGGCCCCGAGCAGCGGCAGCACCAGCCCGAACCGCAGTACGAGCATCGCCACGACCGTCCCCGGTTCGGCCACCCGCTGGACAGCGAGGAAGCTCGACCCCCACACCACGGCCACGAGCAGGACCGGAAGATCACGAAGGACCGACGAGGACGACCTCTTGGACAGGTCGGGCAAGGAGGCTGGCATGCGAAAGACCCCTCCGAACGGACGGAACCGGCAGGCGCGAGTACCGTACGGCGTCGGACGGACCCAGGAGCCGGGCGGAAGGCCCGGCGGTGGACGGGGTGGAGCACGGAGCAAGGGTGCGCCATCTTCGCGCACCGGGCCGCCGGTGATCAATGCCCTGCGGGGGCGCGGGTGGATCAGACGGCGAGCAGACCGTTCGCCGTGGCGATCGCCTCGATGTCGGCCGGGGTGCCGGACATGATCGCGCGGACGTGTTCGGTGACCAGCTCGGTCGGCCAGTCCCACCAGGCCGCACGGAGCAGGCGCGCGATGTCGGCCTCGTCGAAGCGGCGGCGGATCGGGCGGCCCGGATTGCCGCCGACGACGGTGTACGGCTCGACGTCGGAGGTGACCATCGCTCCGGCCGCGATGATCGCGCCGTCGCCGATCCTGACGCCGGGCAGGACGGTGGCCCCGTGGCCGAACCAGACGTCGTTGCCGATCACGGTGTCGCCCCGGCTGGGCAGGCCCGCGACGATGTCGAGGGTCCGCTCCGTCCAGCTGCCGCCGAACATGGTGAAGGGGAAGGTGGAGACCCCGATGGTCGGATGAGCGGCGCCGGCCATCAGGAACCGGGTGCCGGTGGCGATCGCGCAGTACTTGCCGATCACCAGCCGCTCGGGGCCGTACGCGTAGAGGACATTGCGCTCCTCGAAGCGGGTGGCTCCGTCGGGGTCGTCGAAGTAGGTGTACTCGCCGACCTCGATCCGCGGGTCGGTGACGAGCGGGCGCAGCAGGACGACCCGGTCGTGGCCGGCGAGCGGGTGGAGGGCGGTGGGGTCGGGAATGGCGGTGGCGGGCACGCAGACTCCTCTCGTAATGCGACATAAGTCGCATTACGATGAGCATCGCATGACCGCCACCCCGTGGCAAGCCTTAATGCGACTGGAGTCGACTTTGACTGAAGCAACCCGCCCCGGGCCGGAGCCCCGCACCCCCACCCCGCGCCCCGGCGGCCGCAGCACCCGGGTCCGGGCGGAGGTGGTCGCCGCCACACTCGCCGAGGTGACGGCCAAGGGCTACGACGGCCTCACCGTCGAGGCGGTCGCCACCCGCTCCGGCATCCACAAGGCGACCCTCTACCGGCGCTGGGGCGGAGTGGACGGCCTGATCGCCGACGCCCTGACCGCCTCCGCCGACCAGCCCTGGCCCCTGCCCGACACCGGAGACCTCCAGCAGGACCTCCGGCGGATCACCCAGGAGGTGTTCAGCGTCTTCACCGACCCGGAGCTCGGCCCCACGCCCACCGCGCTGATCTCCGCGGCCCAGCGCTCGGACGCCGGCGCGACCGCCCTGCGCGCCTTCTTCGCGGCCCGCCACCACCAGGCCGCCGAGGTGGCCGAACGGGCCGTCGCCCGGGGCGAACTGCCCGCCGGGACGGACGGCGCCGAGGTGGTCCGGGCCGCCACCGCACCGCTCTACTACCGGCTGTTCGTCTCCGGTGAGCCGCTCGACGCCCGCACCGCCGAGCGGGCCGCCGACGCCGCCGCCCTGGCCGCCCGCGCCGGACTCTTCGCACCCACCACGGCCACCCCGGAGGTGAACTGACGAATCATCACGCCGCTGCCACCCGAGGAACCACGGCCGCCCCAACCCTCTACCGCATCCCCGCCCGGCCGTGGATGATGCACCCATGACAATCCCGCCGTCCACCACCCCCCGGAAGGCCCGTCACGTGAACCGCAGGCACTGGGCGCTGGTCGCCGCCGCCACCGTCCTCCCGCTCGTGGCGAGCACCGGCACCGCCATCGCGGACGCCCCCACGGCCGCCGCCCCCGCCGCGGGCTGCACCTACACCCCGGCCGTCCCGGCGGACAACTTCAAGGGCATCCCGGTGTTCGACGCCAAGAAGGCGGCGAAGCCCTACCGCGCGACACTACGGACCACCCAGGGCCAGATCACCTTCGAGGCCCTGACGGACAAGGCGCCCTGCACCACCTTCTCGTTCCGGTTCCTCGCCGAGCACGACTACTTCGACCGCAGCCACTGCCACCGCCTCACCACCCAGCGGATCTACGTCCTCCAGTGCGGCGACCCGACCGGCACCGGCAGCGGCGGTCCCGGCTACTCGTTCCCGGACGAGAACCTGACCGGCGCCACCTACCCGGCCGGCACCGTGGCCATGGCCAACGCCGGCCCGAACACCAACGGCAGCCAGTTCTTCTTCGTCTGGAAGGACACCAAGCTCTCCCCCGCCTACACCCCGTTCGGCCGGATCACCGCCGGCCTGGACGTCCTCCAGAAGATCGCCGCCGGTGGCGAGGACGACCAGAACAACCCGGGCGACGGCTTCCCCAACCTCCCCGTGAACATCCGCAACGTGAAGATCAGCACCCACTGATCCGCACACACTGATCCGCGCTCACTGATCAGCGCCCGCTGATCCGCACCCACCGACCCGGCGGGCCGGACGGCCCCGGCCCGCCGTCCACCCCGCCTACCGCCCGTCCTCCCGCCGGCCCCGCTCCCGTACGGTGGCAGCACCAACGACACCGCATGGGAGCAGGAGCAGCGCCGCATGGACAGCCGGATCTGGGAGAGCGTCGACCACCTGGTCGCATGGCTGGACGAGCAGGGCACGCAGTCGCCCCAGGAGGAGCGGCTGCTGCGGATCCTCAAGCTCTCCGAGGAGGTCGGCGAGGTCGGCGCGGCGGTGATCGGTGCCACCGGTCAGAACCCGCGCAAGGGCGTCACCCACACCTGGGAGGACGTCCAGCACGAACTCTGCGACGTCGTCTTCTCCGCCCTCGTCGCCCTCAGGACCCTCACCCCCGACGCGGCCCGGGTCTTCGCCGAACGCCTCGCCTACGTCGAACAGCGCTCCGCCGCCTCCCGTCGAACGACGGACGCCGCTCCGGCCCCGGCTGAGGCGCCCGACGAGGCGTAGCCGACCGCTCCACCCGGGGCTGGGCGTCTCCGCGACAGGGGTGAGGCCGGGGTCAGGCCTCCGGTCGGAGCGCGGTGAGGAGGCTGCCGCGGTGGGCTTCGGCGACGCGGTCCACGGAATGCCGGTCCCGGGACGAACGCCCGGGACGAACCCCCGAGCCGAACGCCCCAGCCGAACCCCCGGGGCGACGCGTCAGGCGTTCGGCGCGACCCTGGCGAGGCCGTTGATCACGCGGTCCATCGCGTCGCCGCCCTGCGGGTCGGTGAGGTTGGCGAGCAGCTTGAGGGTGAAGCGCATCAGCATCGGGTGGGTGAGGCCGCGCTGAGTGGCGATCTGCATCACCTTGGGGTTGCCGATGAGCTTCACGAAGGCGCGACCCAGCGTGTAGTAGCCGCCGTACACGTCCTTGAGGATGCGCGGGTAGGCCTGGAGGGCGCGCTCGCGGCCGCCGTCGGTGACCCGGGCGAGGGCCTGCACGATGACCCCGGCGGCGATCTGGCCGGATTCCATCGCGTAGGCGATGCCCTCGCCGTTGAACGGGTTGACCATCCCGCCCGCGTCACCGACGAGCAGCAGACCGCGGGTGTAGTGCGGCTGCCGGTTGAAGGCCATCGGCAGTGCGGCGCCGCGGATCGGCTCGGTCATGTTCTCAGGGGTGTAGCCCCACTCCTCCGGCATGCCGGCGCACCAGGCCTTGAGCACCTCGCGCCAGTCCAGCTCGCCGAATGCCGGCGAGGAGTTGAGGATGCCGAGGCCGACGTTGGAGGTGCCGTCGCCCATGCCGAAGACCCAGCCGTACCCGGGCAGCAGCTTGCGGTCACCGTCGCGGGTGTCCCACAGCTCCAGCCAGGACTCCAGGTAGTCGTCGTCGTGGCGAGGCGAGGTGAAGTAGGTGCGGTAGGCGACGCCCATCGGGCGGTCCTCGCGCCGGTGCAGGCCCATGGCGAGCGAGAGCCGGGTGGAGTTGCCGTCGGCGGCGACCACCAGCGGGGCCCGGAAGGTGACCGGCCGCTTCTCCTCGCCGAGCTTGGCGGTGACGCCGACGATCCGGCCGGTGCGCTCGTCCAGGACCGGACCGCTGACGTTGCAGCGCTCGTAGAGCCGCGCGCCGGCCTTCTCGGCCTGACGGGCCAGCAGCTCGTCGAAGTCGGCGCGCTTGCGGACCAGGCCGTAGTCGGGGAAGGAGGACAGCTCGGGCCAGTCCAGCTCCAGCCGGACGCCGCCGCCGATGATGCGCAGGCCCTTGTTGTGCAGCCAGCCGTTCTCGGTGGAGACGTCGATGCCCATGTCCACCAGCTGCTTGGTGGCACGCGGGGTCAGGCCGTCGCCGCACACCTTCTCGCGCGGGAAGGCGGTCTTCTCCAGCAGCAGCACGTCCAGCCCGGCCTGGGCCAGGTAGTACGCGGTGGTGGAGCCGGCCGGGCCCGCGCCGACCACGATGACGTCGGCCGTGCTCTCCACGGGGCTGTCCGGCTTCGTCAGATCGGCTGCGGTCTCGGACACGTGGACACACTCCTGGAACTGCGGCGGGGGACGGCGGCTTTGTCTCCGGCAGTCTAGTTCCGCTCACGCCACGGGCTGCGCCCCCGCCCCCGACCACCGCCCCCGACCACCGGCCGCGAACCGGCCCCGTCCCCGACCGAGGCGCCCGCCGCGTCCGTCACGTCCGCCGCGTCCACCGCGTCCACCGCGTCCACCGCGTCCACCGCGTCCACCGCGTCCACCGCCCGGCTACGCGATCTTGTACGCCCGGTGCAGCGCGACGATCCCGCCGGTCAGGTTCCGCCAGGCGACCTTCGACCAGCCGTTGTCCTGGAGCTTGGCGGCCAGCCCCGGCTGGTCCGGCCAGGCCCGGATGGACTCGGCGAGGTAGACGTACGCGTCCGGGTTGCTGCTGACGGCGGTGGCCACCGGCGGCAGCGCGCGCATCAGGTACTCGGTGTAGACCGTCCGGAACGGCGTCCAGGTCGGGGTGGAGAACTCGCAGATCACCAGCTTGCCGCCGGGCTTGGTGACCCGCAGCATCTCGCGCAGCCCCGCGTCGGTGTCCTGGACGTTGCGCAGCGCGAAGGAGATCGTCACCGAGTCGAAGGTGTCGTCCGCGAACGGCAGCCGGGTGGCGTCGCCGGCGGTGAGCGCCAGCTCGGGGTGGCGGCGCTTGCCCTCGGCGAGCATGCCGACCGAGAAGTCGCACGGGACGACCTTCGCGCCGGCCTCGACGAAGGGCAGCGAGGAGGTGCCGGTGCCGGCCCCGAGGTCGAGCACGATGTCGCCCGGCCCGGCGTCCACCGCCTCGGCCACCGCCCGGCGCCAGGCGCGGGCCTGGCCCAGGGAGAGCACGTCGTTGGTGCGGTCGTACTTGGCCGCGACGTCGTCGAACATGGCGGCGACTTCGTGCGGCTGCTTGTCCAGAGAGGCTCGGGTCACGCCCCCCATTGTTCACCCTCGCACGGACACCCCGACCAAGGGGGCACACCGACCCCCGGAGCGCACCAGGAGCCCCACCCGCCGGGCCGCGCCCACGGGCCCGTCAGCGCTGAGCGCACCGCCCGTGAGTGCCGGGCCCGTGAGTGCCGAGCCCGTCAACGCCGAGCCGGTCAGCACCGAGCCCGCCGCCCGTGAGTGCCGGGCCCGCCATCCGTCAGCGCCGAGCCCGCCGCCCGTGCGTGCCAGGCCCGCCATCCGTCAGTGCTGAGCGCGCCGCCCGCCCGCGCGGCGCCGCCGGCGGGACCGCTTGCCGTGCGTTATCGCGGGCATCCCGTCCGCCAGCGCTCCGGTCGCCAGGGCGAGGTTGGCGGCCAGCTTCCCCTTCCCGCTGCGGACCGCGAGGGCCTTGTGGTGCCGCCAGATGCGCAGCACGCAGATCAGGAAGAGCACGACGCCCACCGGCACGCTGAACCGGGCCAGGCCCACGCCGACCGGCTGCGGGTAGGTGTCACCGCAGATCCGCACCGCGCCCGGGTCGTCGGCGGCGTGCTCCAGGCAGACCTTGTCGCCGAGCCTGGCGCCGTCCGAGAGCGGAAGCGCGGCCGCGGTGTGCGGTTCGCCGCCGGCCCGGTAGCTGACGGCGCTGTAGGTGCCGCCACCGGTCGGGAGCTGGGTGACGACCCCCTCGACTCTCACCGGGTGTGCCTCGATCCGGTCGGCCTGGTCGGCCTGACGCCAACCCAGCAGGCACATGCCGACGGCCAGCACGGCGCTGAGCACGGCGGCGAGGTACCAACCACGGCCCAACCGCGGGATGCGCGGCGGGGGAACGGTCGCGGTTCGCATGGTTCCTGTCCTGGCTTGCCTTCGGGGCCGGGGACACGGCCCCGCCGCCCGCGGGCGCGGGCGGTGGTGTGGTGAGGGTACGGAGGGAGCTGTCCGGGATCGTATCCGCTGGCGGGCCCTCAGGTCACGATGAAAGGGCAATCACTCCCCGGAACCGGCACAGGAGTTCGGGTGCACACGAAGGAAGTCCCGTACGCCACAAGGGATTCCGGCTACTGGCGGGTACGTCACACCCGCCGTGACGGTCGTCTCACCGTCGGCGGTACACCAACCGCCCGCCCAGAACCGTGGCCAGGCACCCGCCCGCCGCCGGTTCGACGTCCACGGCACCCCCGACACCCGCGACGTCCGCGGCACCCGCGCCACCCGCGCCACCCGCGACCGCGAACACCGCGAAGTCCGCCCGCCCCCCGGCCGCCACCCGCCCGTACACGGCCTGCGCCAACGGCAGCACCGCCAGCGGGTCCAGCGGCCCCACACCCCCACCCGAGGAGCCCGAGGAGCCGGTAGGACCTGGGCCGGAGGAGCCGGTAGGACCTGGGCCCGAGGAGCCGGAAGGGCCGGAGCCGGCGGAGCCGGAGCCAGGCAGCCCCACCACCCCCGACCGCGCCACCGCCGTGCGCACCGAGGCCCGCTCGAAGGGCCCGGCCACCGCCGTCACCCCGTACCCGAGCATCCGCTGCAGCCCCCGCCGCGCGCTGGCCCCGCAGCGCGTCTCGTCCGTGGACCCGGCCAACCCGTCCGCGACCGGTTCGAGGCCGACCTCCTCCCGCGGATCCGGGTGGTACGCCCGTTCCAGCAGCCAGTGCCCGTACGGATTGCGCAGCCCGGGGGCGAGCACGGCCGCCCCCCAGTCCCGCACCCGCGCGCCCGGGTGCGCGGCCGTCAGCTCCTCGTACGGTCCGACCGCCTCCACCAGCTCGCCACGCACCACCACCGCCCCGTCGGCGATGGACGGGGCGGTGGGATCGGCCGGGTCGGGCAGCAGGAACGCCGCCCGGTGCAGGGTCAGCATGACGGGGTCAGCACACCGTGGGGAGAGGGGTCAGTTGTCCAGGATCTTCAGCTCGGGGTGCGCGGTGCCGCCCTCGATCGCCGTGGAGGCGATGTGCGAGGCGACCCGCGGGTCGACCGGGTCGTTGGCCGGGTCGTCCAGCACGCGCAGGTGCTCGTAGGTGGTCGAGCGCTGCGCCGGGACGCGGTCGGCGGCCCGGATGAGGTGGATCAGCTCGGTGAGGTTGGAGCGGTGCTTGGCGCCCGCCGCCGAGACGACGTTCTCCTCCAGCATCACGGACCCGAGGTCGTCCGCACCGTAGTGCAGCGACAGCTGGCCGGCCTCCTTGCCGGTGGTGAGCCAGGAGCCCTGGATGTGGGCGACGTTGTCGAGGAACAGGCGGGCGATCGCGATCATCCGCAGGTACTCGAAGACGGTGGCCTGGGTCGAGCCCTTCAGGTGGTTGTTCTGCGGCTGGTAGGTGTACGGGATGAAGGCCCGGAAGCCGCCGGTGCGGTCCTGCACGTCGCGGATCATCCGCAGGTGCTCGATCCGCTCGGCGTTGGTCTCGCCGGTGCCCATCAGCATGGTGGAGGTGGACTCCACGCCGAGGCCGTGGGCGATCTCCATGATCTCCAGCCAGCGCTCGCCGGACTCCTTCAGCGGGGCGATCGCCTTGCGCGGCCGCTCCGGCAGCAGCTCGGCGCCGGCGCCGGCGAAGGAGTCCAGGCCCGCCTTGTGGATCCGGGTGATGGCCTCCTCGACGGAGACGCCCGAGATCCGCGCCATGTGCTCGACCTCGGAGGCGCCCAGCGAGTGGATCACCAGCTGCGGGAAGTCGGCCTTGATCGCCGAGAACGCGCGCTCGTAGTACTCCACGCCGTAGTCCGGGTGGTGGCCGCCCTGGAACATGATCTGGGTGCCGCCCAGCTCGACCGTCTCGGCGCAGCGGCGCAGGATCTCGTCGAGCTCGCGGGACCAGCCCTTGTCGCTCTTCGGCGGCACGTAGAAGGCGCAGAACTTGCACGCCGTCACGCAGACGTTGGTGTAGTTGATGTTGCGCTCGATGATGTACGTCGCGATGTGCTCGGTACCCGCGTAGCGGCGGCGGCGCACCGCGTCGGCGGCGGAGCCGAGCGCGTGCAGCGGCGCCGAGCGGTAGAGCTCCAGCGCCTCCTCCGGGGTGATCCGGCCGCCGGCGGCGGCCCGGTCGAGCACGGCCTTCAGGTCGGTGCTGGACGCATCGAGGGTGGTCGCTGCGAGCTCGGTCACCTGGCGGCCTTCTCTCTCTCAAGTGCTACTGGGGTACGGCCGAACCAGCCTACGCCAGCACATTCGGCCGCCCACCTCCGCTGTCACCCCCCGGCGACGGCGCCGGTCACCCCGGCGGCAGGGCCCGTCGCCCGGGGCGGCACGGCCCGTCACCCCGGCGGCACGGCCCGTCGCCCGGGGCGGCAACACCGATCACCGGCCGCCCCCGGGCGGCAACGCCCGGCACCCCGCAGGCAGGACCGGTCACCCCACCGGCAGGGCCGCCGGCTCCAACAGCCGCACCGCGACATCCGGGGCGAACCCGCTGTCGTGCGCGACGCGTCGGGCGAACTCGGCGACGCCGGCCAGCTGCCGCTCGCCGAGCGAGAAGTCGAGCGCCTCGCTGAAGTACCGCTCCAGCACGTCCGCCCCGAAGGACTCCCAGCGGGCGGCCTGCTCGGCCACCTTGGTGGCCTCGACCAGCGACAGGTCGCGGGACTCCAGGAAGGCCCGGTGCACCGCGGCGGTCAGTTCCGGGGCGCGCTCGGCGAACTCGCGCCGCACCGCCCAGACCGCGAAGACGAACGGCAGGCCGGTCCACTCCTTCCACATCTCGCCGAGGTCGTGGACGGTGAGCCCGAGGTCGGCGGCCTGTCCGAGGTAGGCGCGCAGGGCCGGGTCGCCGATCAGGACGGCGGCGTCGGCCTCGGCGAGCATCGCGCTGAGGTCCGGCGGGCAGCTGAAGTAGTCCGGACGCACGCCCTCACGCTCCTCCAGGAGCAGCCGGGCGAGCCGCACGGAGGTGCGGCTGGTGGAGCCGAGGGCGACCCTGCGGCCGTCGAGGTCGGCGAGCGGCACCTTGCTCACGATCAGGCAGGACATCACCGGGCCGTCGCTGCCGACCGCGATGTCCGGCAGGACCAGCAGGTCGTCCGCGTTGCGCAGGTACTCCACGCAGGTGATGGGGCCGATGTCGAGGGCGCCGCCGACGAGCTGGTCGCTCAGCTTCTCGGGGGTGTCCTTGGTGAGATCCAGGTCGAGCAGGTTGCCGGTCCTGGCGAGCCCCCAGTAGAGGGGTACGCAGTTCAGGAACTGGATGTGGCCGACCCTGGGCCTGACCGGGGTGTCCGGGGTGTTCTGTCGGGGCTCCCGCGTCCGCGCGTCCGGGGTTCGTGCTTCCGGTGCTGCCACTGCGCCGCTCCCTTGCTGTTCGTGCCTCCCCGCAGCGTATGCCTGCTGTTCGCGGCGGCCCGCACCGGCCACCCGACACGCCCTCGCGCGCCTCCGGCACGCCTTTCCGCGACCGCTCCCGCCCTTACGACACGCGCCTTCCACGCCGCAAGTGACCTCTGGTCGTCACAGCGGCCGCATGCTAGCGTTGCCCTCAGTTGCAGTTTGATTCCCCTTGCAGTACTTGAAGCCTGCGGAGCATGTAACCGCAGGCTTTTTGTAGTTTTTCAGCAATATCGAAAAATTTCGGACACGTCCGGAGGCAGGGCGATCAGCGCAGCGGACCGGGTGTCACACGGTGTGGCCCCCGACACGCATCGCAAGGAGAACGGCATGGCTCAGGGAACCGTCAAGTGGTTCAACGCTGAGAAGGGCTTCGGCTTCATCGCCCAGGAGGGCGGCGGCCCCGACGTCTTCGTTCACTACTCCGCCATCAACGCGAACGGCTTCCGCTCGCTGGAGGAGAACCAGCAGGTCACCTTCGACGTCACCCAGGGCCCGAAGGGCCCGCAGGCGGAGAACGTCAGCGCTGTCTGACCATCCTCTGATGATCTGATCGCTCGGGACCCGAACGGGTCCGCCGGCGGCTCCCGACAGCCGCCACCATGAGCACAAGAGCAGTACCCAAGGGGGCCCGCCCATCCGGCGGGCCCCCTGCCTTTTCGAAAACCGCGGCCGGACGGAAGTTCGGGTGCGGAACGAAGGAATGCGGAAAGGGCCCTCTCCCGTCACCGGGAGAGGGCCCTTTCCGTCGCGGATCGAACGCCCCCTCTGACGTCCGATCGGACATCCGACCTCCGACCTCCGGCCGAGCGGCCTGGCCGGAAGGCCGGACGAGCCTCAGGCCGCGGCCGGGGCCACCTCGCCCTGACCGGCGGCGACGGCCGGCTTGGCGTCCTCCTCGTACAGGTCCCCGGAGGGGTTGTTGTACGCGGCGACGTCCAGGATCCGCTCCCGGGCGGCGACCACGATCGGCACGACGACCTGGCCGGCGACGTTGGTCGCGGTGCGCATCATGTCCAGGATCGGGTCGATGGCGAGCAGCAGGCCGACGCCCTCCAGCGGCAGGCCCAGGGTGGACAGGGTCAGCGTCAGCATGATGATCGCGCCGGTGAGGCCCGCGGTGGCGGCCGAGCCGACCACCGAGACGAAGGCGATCAGGATGTAGTCCTTGATGCCCAGCTCGACGTTGAAGACCTGGGCGACGAAGATCGCGGCGACGGCCGGGTAGATCGAGGCGCAGCCGTCCATCTTGGTGGTGGCGCCGAACGGCACCGAGAAGGACGCGTACTCGCTCGGGACGCCGAGGCGCTCGGTGACGCGGCGGGTGACCGGCAGGGTGCCGACCGAGGAGCGGGACACGAAGGCCAGCTGGATCGCGGGCCAGGCGCCCTTGAAGAAGTGCACCGGGTTGAGCCCGGCGGCGAAGCGCAGCACCAGCGAGTAGACGACGAACAGCACCAGGGCGCAGCCGAGGTAGATGTCCAGGGTCAGCGTGGCGAAGGGCTTCAGCAGGTCCCAGCCGTACTTGGCGACGGACTTGCCGATCAGGCCGAGGGTGCCGAGCGGGGAGAGCCGGATGACCCACCACAACGCGGTCTGGGTCAGCTCCAGCACGGACTCGCTGAGCTTGAGGACCGGCTCGGCCTTGGCGCCGAGCTTGATGATCGCCGCGCCGACCACGACCGCCAGGAAGACGATCTGAAGGACGTTCACCTTGGCGAAGGAGTCGACGATGTTGGTCGGGAAGATCCCGGTCAGGAAGTCGACCCAGGTGCCCTTGGAGTCGAGCGCCTTGAGGCCCTCGGTCTTCAGGTCGGTGCCCTCGCCCGGGTTGGTCAGCAGGCCCAGGCCGATGCCGATGCCGACCGCGATCAGCGAGGTGATCATGAACCAGAGCAGCGTGCGGGTGGCCAGGCGGGCCGCGTTGGTCACGTTGCGCAGGTTGGCGACGCTCACCACGATCGCGGTGAACACCAGCGGCGGGACGGCCAGCTTGAGCAGCTGGACGAAGATCTTGCCGATGGTCTCCAGGGTGGTGGCCAGCCAGGAGATGTCGGCGGCACGGGCCAGGTAGCCGAGGCCGACGCCGAGCACGAGGCCGGCGACGATCTGCACCCAGAAGGGCGTCTTGCGGATGCGGGCGAGCACGGACGGCGACGTGGTCGCCTCGGGCGCTGTGGACATGGGGGAGCGTCTCCGGGGAGGGCGTTGCTGACGGTGAGGTGGGGGCGGAGCAGGCGGCACGGCGCGGGGCCGGACGGGAGAGGTCGGGCCCCCGGTCAGGGGCGTGCCGCCGCGGTACAGCACAGGGCAGTACAGCGCGGGGCGCGACAACGGCGCGGGCTGTCCACAGCACCGGCCAGAGCACACGGGCGGGCGGCGCCGGGCAGCTGGCCCGGGCCGTGCATCCGCAGTGCGTCTGAGGCTGTCATGGCCGATACGTTAGCAGCAAAGGTTTGAGATGTTCAAAGTACTTGTTTGAGGTCACGCAGAGCTCCTGCCCCCTCCGGGCCCGCCGCGAACTCGAACTCCGGACACGAACGAAGCTGACGCCCCATCAGGTCGGCTCGGCGGTCCGATTGACCGCTGAGCGGTTATACGTATAACTTTGTCGGCGTCCCCGCCCCTGCCTGCCCACCCGGAGAGGACGCCGATGGGCTACCTCGCCCTGCTCCGTGCCCCGCACGTCACCCGTCTGCTGCTCGGCACCCTGCTCGGCCGTCTGCCCGCCGGCATGACCGCCCTCGTCATCGCCCTCGCCCTGCGCGACGCCGGGGTGCCGTACGGCCGGGTCGGACTGGCCACCTCCGCCTACGCGTTCGCCGTCGCCATCGGCGGGCCGGTGCTCGGCCGGATCGTGGACCGCACCGGGCAGCCGAGGGTCCTGCTCGTCTCCGCCGTGGTGGCCGGCGGCGGGTACGCGCTGCTCGCCCTCGCCCCCGGCTCCGCGATAGGCGCACCGGTCGGGGCCGCGATCGCCGGCCTCGCCATGCCCCCACTGGAGCCCTGCCTGCGCTCGCTCTGGCCGGACGTGGTCGAGGAGAAGCAGCTCGACACCGCGTACGCCTTCGACTCCGCCTCCCAGCAGACGCTCTACGTGGCCGGGCCGCTGGCCGTCGCCGCCATCTCCGGACTGTTCAGCCCGGTCGCCGCGCTCTGGGTGGCCGCCGGGCTCGGGCTGGCCGGCGCGCTGATCGTGGCCACCACCGGGCCGGGGCGCGCCTGGCGCGCCCCGGCCCGGGAGCAGTCCGCCGGACTGCTCGGACCGCTGCGCTCCCCCGGCCTGGTGCTGCTGCTGATCGGCCTGGCCGGGGCCGGCTGGGCGGTCGGCGCCCAGAACGTGCTGTTCATCGCCTACGCCGAGCGGCACGCCGGCGAACTGCCGGGCGGCGGGAGCACCCTGCTGGCGCTGGCCGCGCTCGCCGGCCTGCTCGGCGCGCTCGCCTACGGCGCGGTCGACTGGCGGCAGAGCACGGCCACCCGCACCTGGGCGATGGCCCTCGCGATGGCCGCCTGCTACCTGCCGCTGGTCACCCTGCCCGGGCCGTACCCGATGGCCGCGCTGGCCTTCCTCTCCGGGATCATGCTGGCCCCGCTGCTCGCGGCGGCGTTCGTGCTGGTCGCCGAACTGGCGCCGACCGGCACCGTGACCGAGGCCTTCGCCTGGCTGATCACGCTGTTCGCCACCGGCAACTCGCTCGGCTACGCCGTCTCCGGCAAGCTCGCCGAGGACTCGCTGCGCCCGGTGGCGCTGTGCGCGGTGGGTGGGATCGCGCTCGGCGGACTGCTGCTGTTCGGCGCCCGGCGCTGGTTCCGCCCGGCGCCGGTGGCCACCACCGCGCAGCCCGTCCCGGTGGGCTGACCCACCCCCACAGACGACTGTGCCCGCCGGCGGTCTGGCCGGCGGGCACGGTCTTGTCCTTCGGTCGGTTACGGATGATCAGCTGTGACGGCCCCGACGGCGCCGGGCGACCACCGTGAACAGCACGCCGAAGCCCAGGGCGACGGCGCCCAGCACGGCCGGCAGCAGGCCGGGCCCACCGGTGTGGGGCAGCTCGCCGCTCCCCTGACCCGGGGAAGGCCGCTGCGGATCCTGCGACGGGGCGCCGGGCTCACCCGTACTCGGGGGCTCGGTCGACGACGGGCCGTTCGACGGGCCGTCGGTCGGGGTGCCCGACGGGGTGCCCGACGGACTGCCGGTCGGGCCGCCCGACGGCGAGGGCGAACTCGTCGGCGAGCCCGTCGAAGTCGGCGAACCCGTCGCGGAGGGCGAACCCGTCGCGGACGGCGAGTTCGTCGGGGTGGGCGTCGGCGACGAGGTCGGAGACGGGGACGAGGTCGGCGTCGGCGAACCCGTCGAAGTCGGAGTCGGAGTCGGCGTGGGCGTGGGCGCCAGTACCAGCCCCAGGTCCAGGCTCAGGTCCCGCGCCCCGCCCGAGAGCCGCACCGTCTGGGTGGTCCCGGTGGCCGGGTCGGCGTCCGAGTCCCGCGCCGGGTCCTTCCCCGCGTGCCGCACGGTGACCTTGGCGTCCGCCGGGACGGTCGTCAGGTCGAAGCGCACCGCGTACTCCCCGTCCGGCAGCTGGTCGAACAGGTAGTTCCCGTCCGCGTCCGTGACCGTGGTGACCGGCTTGCCCAGCTTGTCGCGGACCGGCTGTCCGGTCCCGTCCAGCAGTTCCACCCGGACGCCCGGGACTCCGCTCTCGCCGGCGTCCTGGAGGCCGTTGCCGTCGCGGTCGGCCCAGACGTGGTCGCCGAGCGCGTTGTTCGGCGGCGCGGGTGCCTGGACGCCGACGCCGACCTTGGCGGGCTCGGCCGGCAGCAGCGGACTGCCGGTGGAGTCGGTGGCGGTGTAGGCGAAGCTGTTCCACGCGAAGTCGGCGTTGCCGGCGTCCACCGAGGCGACCATCGGCCAGGTCAGGGTGAACAGTCCGCCCGACGGCAGGGTGCCAGGACGGCTGACCTTGAACCAGGTGGCGTTGCCGGGGCCGGGGAAGTCGGTGCTCCACCGGGCGCCGGCGTCGCACGGCCCGGGCACGGTGATCGCGCCGGTCAGGCAGGGCTTCGGCGAGGTGGCGTACTCGATCACCACGGTCGGATCGCTGGAGGTCAGCGGCCGGGTGAGCGAGGGTGTCCAGGCGGAGCCGCGCGGGACGTCCGGGCGCAGCAGGTAGGAGTCCCCCGGGGTGGGCAGCTTGTCGTACGCGACGAAGTCGGTGACCGGGTCGGGCGAGTCGTTGCGCACGGTCAGCCGGTAGGAGAGGCCGCCGCCGGGCGTGGTGGTGCCGGTGGTGGCGTAGTCGTTGTCCAGGTCGCCCCTGACCTCCTTGAAGGAGCGCAGCACGGCCGGGACCTGCACCTCGACCTTGGAGGAGGCGTGGCACATGGTCTCGGTGGTGTTGCCGTCGCCGTTGAGGTCGCGGGTGTCCGGCACGCCGCTGTCGGTGCCGAAGTAGGAGCAGGTGACCGGCTCCCTGGCGCCCTCGGTGGTGACGTACACGTCGTTGGTGAGGGTGCCGGGCCTGGCGCTGCCGGCCACCTGGACGTCGATCAGGGTGCGGTGGGCCCGGTGGTCGTCGAGGTAGGTCATGTCGGGCGCGCCGGCCGGCCAGGTCAGCTTGAGCAGCTGGCGGCCGTCCGGCCCGGGCAGCACCTGGACGGACTGCGGGGCGACGGACTCCGGGTAGCCGGGGTCGCGGCGGGCGCTGCCGTCCTGGTAGACGAGGCCGGCCGGCAGCAGGTCGTACATCACCAGCGGGGTGCCCAGGGTGCGGCCGGTGCGGTTGTACGGGGTGATCTGGAAGGTCGCGATGCCGCCGGGGGCGAGCACCTCCCCGGAGATGGTGGTCTTGGCGGCGCCCAGGTTGGTGGCCGCGGAGACGTCGGCGTCGGCGCAGGCGCTCGCCGAGGAGGTCGCGCCGGCGGCGTCGGTGCCGGTCACGTCCACGCAGTTGTGCAGCGGGCCGGGCGCGGTGCGGCCGTCGTGGCCGGGGGTGACCACCTGGGCGAGCACCTGGACGGCGTTGCCGGGGCTCCAGCCGGTGGGGACGGGGCCGTTCCACTCGAAGCGCAGCCCGTCCAGCCGGCGCCCGGCGGGGATGCCGAGCTCGTCGTTCGCGGGGTTGCCGGCGCCTGCGGCGAAGGTGATCCGGCGGCTGCCCGAACCGTCGAAGGGCTTGCCGGGGGTGAAGGTCCGCCAGGTCGGGTCGCCGTCCAGCCGGTACTGGAGGGTGAGGCCGATGCTGGTGGGGTTCCAGGCCTCCAGCTGGATGGACTGCGGGATCAGCCAGTTGTAGAGGTTCGCGGTGGTGCCGCTGCCCGGGTCGGTCATCACCAGGCGGGTGGCGGGGCCGGCGATGTTGCCGGGGTGGAGGCTGAAGGAGGCGATGTCGCCGGAGACGACCTCGTCCTGCCAGATCTTGGAGGCGGTGACCTGGAGGCCGGTGGTCGGCGGCTGGAAGGTCGGGGAGTCCGCGGTCGCCTTCGAGAGGTCGCGCATGCCCTCGGAGCCCAGAGGATCGCCTTGCAGGACCACCGAGTTGGTGGAGGTGGTGCCGCTGGGGAACGTCGGGTCGGGGTAGTTGACGACCAGGACGCCGGGATTGCGGCAGCCCGCCTGGCCGTTGCCGGCCCGGAAGTCGCCGATGTCGAACACCCAGCGGTCGGGGTCGGCCGGGTCCCGGGTCCAGCCCGGCGAGCGGCCGGTGTCGACGACGGCGCCGGGCGGCAGGGTGTCGACCAGGCGGGCGGCGTCCAGGTCGACGTTGGGGACGCCGCTGGTGGAGCAGGCGCTGAACTGGTAGGTGACCGACCGGCCGTCCTGACTGCTGGTCTGGACGCCCTTGGTGACCTTGTAGTCGGGCTGGACGACGGCGCCGGTGGTGGCGGAGCCGGACTGCTCGGGCTCGCCGTCGGCGGTCAGGGTGGCCGAGTTGACGGCCTTGGTGCCGTTGGGGGTGGTGAAGTTGGGGAACCTGAGGACGACCTTGACGGTCGCGGTGGTCCCCGGGGTGAGGGTGAGGAGCCTGATGTCGAGGGTGCCGCCCATGGTGCCCGCCGCCGGGACGGTCGAGCCGGCGACGTCGACGGTGCTCGCGTCCGGGGTCCAGCCGACGAACTCCATCCCGGCGGGGAGGGTGTCGGTGATCCGGCCGTCGGCGCAGTCGGTGACCGAGCAGGTGTAGCGCAGGGTGTAGGTGATGTTCTCGCCGGGTGCCGCCGTCGGCTTGTCCACCGTCTTGGTGAAGCTGACGGCGGCTTCGGCGGTCGGGGCGGTGAGGGTGCCGGTGAGCAGCGTGCCCGCAAAGAGGCCCATGGCCATGGCCGTACGGCCTGCCCTGGACGAGGGTGAGGGTATTGATCGGAGCGTCCGCATGCTGGAATCTCACCCTCTGTTAATTCGAATGGAGGTACGGCGCGAGAGCGAGGGAGTACTTTTCACCCGATCGGAGCAGCCAACGGGCAAACCGGACGGAACAACGCCACCCGGCGATTACGAAAAGTGATCAGATTGTCGGGGGCGTACCGGCCGGCGCCGTGGAGGAGCGCAGCACCAACGAGGTGGCCAGCGGCGCGACCGGCGCCACCCGCTCGCCGCGCAGCAGGCCCGCCAGCGCGGCGGCGCCCGCCCGGCCCAGCTCCTCACCGGGCAGGTCGACGGTGGTCAGTGGCGGGGCGAGCAGCGCGGCCACCGCGACGTTGTCCATGCCGACCACCGACAGGTCCTCGGGCACCCGCAACCCCAGCTCGGCGGCGGCCTGGTAGACCCCGGAGGCGACCACGTCGTCGTCGCAGATCACCGCGCGCGGCCGGTCCGCCCGCTCCAGCAGCCGGCCCGCGACGGTCCGCGCGGCCCGGTGGCCGTCGTTCAGACTCACGCCCAACTCCACGACGTCCAGGTCGAGTTCGCGCACAGCCTGCTCGAAGGCGGCCTGCCGGACCCGGAAGGTGTACGCGGAGTGGCTGGAGCGCAGCCGACCGATCCTGCGGTGGCCGAGCGCGGCCAGGTGCTCGACCGCGGCGCGCATCCCACCGGCCACGTCGAGCTCGACGGTCGGGCGCGCCCGGTCGGTGCCGGGGTCGGCGTCCAGGAAGACGGCGGGGGTGTCGGCGGGCAGCTCGCCGAGCTGGCTGTCGTCCGGGGAGCAGATCAGCAGGCCGTCGAAGCGGCCGGCGGTGGCGGCCTCGGCGAGGGTGGCCCGGCCCCAGCCGGAACTGACCACGACGGCCAGGCCGTTGCGGCCGGCCTCCTCGTGGACGCCCTCCAGCACCCGGCCGAAGAACGGGCCCTGGAGGTTCGGCACGGCCAGCAGGATCATCCCGCTGCGGCCGAGCCGCAGCTGCCGGCCGGCCGCCTGCGGGCGGTAGCCGAGGCTGCGGGCGGCCTCCCGGACCCGCTCCCGGGTGGCCTCGGAGACCCGTCGGCCGGCCTCGGCACCGGAGAAGACCAGGGAGACGGTCGCCTGGGAGACCCCGGCGAGCCGGGCCACGTCCCGTCCGGTGGGCCGGCGGACGGGGGCCGGCCAGGTGCCGAGCGCCCCCTCGGCGGGCGGCCCCTCGACGGGCGCCGCCTCAGCGGGCGTCCGCTCGGACGACGGCTCGGGCGGCTCGGACGGCTCGGAGTCTCTGGTGGCGGGCACGGCGACTGCGCTCGTGGGGCGGGACGGAGCCGGGGTCAGCTCTGGCCGGCGGTGGCCGCGCGGGCGGCGTCGTCGGCGGCGTCCTCCTCGGCGTTCTGCGCGGCGATCCGCTCGGCGGTACGGCTGCGCCTCCCGGAGACCTTGCCGCTGATCTGCGCGGACATCTCGTCGCGCTGCTTGCTCAGCAGCGCGTAGCTGAGCGGCGCGGAGGCGATCGCGGCCAGCAGGAACAGGAAGATCATGCCGGCCTCACCGCTGACCGGGATGATCTGGAAGTGCCCGAGCAGCAGGGCCACCAGCAGGCAGCCGAGGAAGATGCTGACCCGCAGGGAGGTGTAGCGGAGCGTGGCGTGCGACTTCTCCGGGCCGTTGCTGGTCACTCGACACATCCTTCTTCTTGCGCTGGGGCGGGTCCTCCAGTCAAGCATGCCTGACGGCCGGCGCGGGGCACGGGGCACCGATCCGGCCCGCCCGGCCGCCCCGGCTCCGTCCCGGTCCGTCCCGGGCGGGTGTCAGCGCAGGTCGAGCCACATGGTGATGTCGTCCCGGTCGTCCCCGGGGGCGACCCGGATCGCGGCCGGCACCCGGCCGACCTCCCGGTAGCCGGCGCGGGCGTAGAAGTGCTCCAGCCCCAGGCCGCCGCGCGCGGTGAGCCGCAGCGACTCCAGGCCCCACTCCCGGGCCACCCGCTCGGCCTCGGCGAGCAGCCCGGCCCCGTGGCCGTGGCCCTGGAAGTCCGGGTGCACCATGACGCGCTTGAGCATCCGCCAGTGGTCCATCAGGCCGAAGCGCATCGACTCGAAGAACAGCAGGCCGACCAGCCGGCCCGTCCCGCTCTCGTGCGCGACCAGCAGCCGGTCCGGGCCGTCCGGCTCGACCCCGGCGAACTGGCGGTCGGCGGTGTCCCAGACCTCGTCCTCGGTGACCGGAGCCACGAAACCGACCGCCCCGCCCGCGTTGGTGACGTCGGCCCACAGTCGGACGATGTCCGTGCGCAGGTCGGGGTCGAGCTTCGGGTCCAGGGTGAAGATGAGCGCCATGAGGCGGAGCCTAGACCTCCGGTACGACCGTCCTACCGGGAGGTCCGGCACCGCCCCCGCCCACCGGGCCCCGCCGTCACGAGAGCGCCGGCACCGCCCCGCCGTCACCGGCCCGCCGGCACCGCCCGACCGTCACGAGAGCGCCGGCACCGCCCCGCCGTCCCGCCCGGTGCCGCGCAGCGCCAGGCAGAGCCCGACCGCGACCGTGCACAGCGCGCCGGCGCCGTACCAGGTGAGGTCGTAGTTGCCGAGCGCGTCCCGGGCCAGGCCGGCCAGCCCGGCGACGACGGCCGCGCCGATCTGGTGGGCGGCGAGCACCCAGCCGAAGACGATCGGGGCGTCCTCTCCGAAGTGCCGGCGGCACAGCGCGACGGTCGGCGGCACGGTGGCCACCCAGTCCAGGCCGTAGAAGATCACGAAGGCGAGGATCGGCGGCTGCAGCGAGCCGGCCAGCAGCTGCGGCAGCAGGAGCAGGGACAGGCCGCGCAGCCCGTAGTAGACGGTCAGCAGCAGCCGGGAGTCGACCCGGTCGGTGAGCCAGCCGCTGAAGACGGTGCCGAGCACGTCGAACACGCCGATCAGGGCGAGCAGGCTCGCGGCGGTGGTGACGGGCATGCCGTGGTCGTGCGCGGCCGGGATGAAGTGGGTGCCGACCAGGCCGGCGGTGGTGGCGCCGCAGATCGCGAAGGAGCCGGCCAGCAGCCAGAACGCCCGGCTCCGGGCGGCGTCCCGCAGCACCCGCAGCGAGCGGGTGAGGGCCCGGCCGTCGGCGACCGGCGCGGGCGGGGCTTCGGTGGCGCCGTACGGGAGCAGGCCGAGGTCGGCGGGCCGCTCGCGCATCAGCAGCAGGACCGGGACGGCGACGGCGCTGGCGGCGAGCGAGACCACGACCACGGCCGAGCGCCAGCCGTGCTGCTCGACCAGCCAGGCGCCGACCGGCAGGAAGACCAGGTTCCCCGCCGCGCCGGCGGCGGTCAGCACCCCGGTGACGAGGCCCTGGCGGGCCCGGAACCAGCGGCCGGTGATGGTGGTGGCGAAGGCGCCGGCCATCGAGCCGCTGCCGAGGCCGACCAGCACGCCCCAGCAGAGCACCAGTTGCCAGGGCTGACGCATCAGCATGGTCAGCCCGGCACCGACGGAGATGGTCAGCAGCGCGCAGACCACCACCAGGCGCACCCCGAAGCGGTCCATCAGGGCGGCGGCGAAGGGGGCGGTGAGGCCGTAGAGCGTCAGGTTGACGGAGGTGGCGCTGGAGATCGTCCCGAGCGACCAGCCGAACTCGTTGTGCAGGGCGTCCATCATCAGGCTCGGCGTGGAGCGGAAGCCGGCCGAGCCGAGCAGCACGAGCAGGGAGACGGCGGCCACCACCCAGGCGTAGTGCACCCGGGGGCGTCGGGCCGGGGCGGGCGGTTCGGCGTGGGGGACGGTGGGGGCGGGGGCGCTGCGTTCGGTCACGCGGACGAGTGTTCCGGGCGGTCCGGAGCCGGACGAGTGGCCTGAATGACAGCTTTCGCAAGAATCGGGCCAAGGGTCGCGCTAGCCTGGCCCGGACCCACCGACACCCGAGGGGACGGCATGGCACACCTGGTCGCGGTACTCGCGCTGGAGGGCGTGATCGCCTTCGAACTCGGCATCCCCGCCCGCATCTTCGGCGGCGCCAGGGACGCGGCCGGTCGGCCGCTGTACGAGGTGGCCACCTGCACCCTGGACGGCCGGCCGGTCACCACCAGCGCCGACTTCCGGGTGCTGGTCGACCACGGGCCCGAACTGCTGGAGCGGGCCGACACGGTGCTGATCCCGGCGTCCGCCGACTCCGCCCCGGACGTCGCCGACGCCTGCTTCACCCCGGCCCTGGCCGGCGCGCTGGCCAGGATCCGGCCCGGCACCCGGCTGATGTCGATCTGCACCGGGTCCTTCGTCCTGGCCGCCGCCGGCCTGCTGGACGGCCGCCCGGCCACCACCCACTGGCGCTACACCGAGCACTTCGCCCGGTTGTTCCCCCGGGTGCGGCTGGACCCCGACGTGCTCTACACGGACGACGGCGACGTCCTCACCTCCGGCGGGGTGGCCGCCGGGGTGGACCTCTGCCTGCACGTGGTGCGCCGCGACCACGGCAGCGCGGTCGCCAACGCGGTGGCCCGCAACTGCCTGGTGCCGCCGTGGCGCGAGGGCGGCCAGAAGCAGTACGTGGAGGCCCCGAGCCCGGTGGACGCCGACGACAGCGGCACCGCCGCGGTGCGCGCCTGGGCCCTGGAGCACCTGGACGAGCCGCTGGCGCTGCGCCGGCTCGCCGACCGGGCCGGGATGAGCGTACGGACCTTCACCCGGCGCTTCCGCGAGGAGACCGGCGCCAGCCCCGGCCAGTGGATCACCACCCAACGCACCGAGCGGGCCCGGCAGTTGCTGGAACGGACCGATCTGACGATCGACCAGGTCGCCCGGGAGTCCGGATTCGGCACCGCCGCCTCGCTGCGGCTGCAGCTGCGCGGGCGGCTCGACGTCGCGCCGAGCGCCTACCGGCGCACCTTCCGCGCCGTCCCGGACGGACACGCCCACTCCGGAAGCACCCGCCCCGAAGGCCCTGCCCGGCAGGCTTCCTGAGTGCGGCCGGGGACCCGGGCCGCCGGTGGCCGGATCTCATCGTTCCCCGACGGCGCCTTGGATGGCGGCAGGCCGCGCGTGCCTCCGGCACAGCACGGCAGGCCGCCATCCAAAAACGGCGCGCGGACCCTGAACCAGCGCCACACCCTCCGCACTCGCCGAGGAGCGGCCCATGACCGGCCGTCCGCGGTCCCCCCTGCTGGCACGAATCCCCTGGACAGCAGCACCGCGGCGGTGGACGGACTCCCCTCGGCGTCCCCTCGCGACGGAGCGCCGCACCCAAGCGTGATCAGTCGGATACGTCACGTCAATGGCTAGTCCGAAATTCGGAATGGTTGCGTCACCTTTCGGCCGGTGATCAGCACCGGGGTTCGGCACCGTCCGACGGCCGCCGCGACAGCCGCTATTGCGCCAAAGCCGCCCAGTCCACGTCGGCCAGCGGATCGGCCGGGCGGGCGTCGCTGCCGATCTCGCACCAGACCCGCTTGCCCGAGCCCTCCGGATCCCAGCCCCAGCGCTCACAGAGCAGCTCGACCAGTTCCAGGCCGCGGCCGTTGGTCGCGTCCTGGTCGGCGCCCGCGTGCCGCGGGGTGGGGGCGGCCTGGCTCGCGTCGGCGACCTCCACCCGCAGCGGCGCGGCCGGCCCGCCCTCCTCGCTCCCGTCCGCCACCGGAAGACAGAGTCTCAGCACGGCCGGACAGCCGGTGTGCACCACGGCGTTGGTCACCAGCTCCGAGACCACCAGCACCACCGTCTCGGCCATCGGCGCGTCCGGGTCCACCCCGTGGTTCAGCAGCCTCGAGCGCACCCACCGGCGGGCCCGGCCGACCTCGGCGGGGTCAGCCTGGACCGCCAGCTGTACCTGAAGAACCTGCACCGCTCCACCACCCGCACTCGCAGTTCGGCCTTAGTTCCGATCGGGCCGGATCGGCCGGCGGGCCCTCGCACGTCGCCCGGTACCACCCGAGCCGCGCCCGGGCGCCCGCCCGATCCGTCCGCCCGCGCCCACTCGTCCGCGCCGCCTCGTCGGTCGGGTACCGGCCGCGACACGAATACGCCTCAGGATGGGCGGGGGGACCGACAGCAGCAAGCGCTTCGGGCATATTCCGGCGATCGGGCGACAGGGCAGTGCATACTGTCCCGCTCACTCTCGCGAGCCTCGCACCGGTGATCGTCCGGGCCGGGCCGACCTGCCGGTCCCGCGGTCGGGAACCTACCGCCGCGCGCCGCGCGAGCCCCGCCCGCCCCTCGCGGACCACCCGTGCGACATGTGTCCGACGGCCGTCGGACAGCGGCACCCCGAACGGCCCCCGGACGGCCTCGGGACGGCCTCGGGACGCACTCCCGGACACTCCCCGAGCCGGGAGCCGGAAGGCGTGCGGCACCTCCCTACCGGAGGGCCCACCCATGAGGAGGGCGAAACGCTCGGAACGGTTCCGATCTTGCCGGAATCGCTCCCGGCGCCACCCGGCCGCAAGATACCGTTGGGTACGCCAGCGAACCCGGTCAGGAGGGTGGTTTCCCGATGGCCACCCCGGAGCGGAACCCGCGCTGGGACGAGCAGTTGCAGCGCCGCCTCGCCCGCGGCGAGGAGACGGCGCTCGGCGAACTCTACGACCAGCTCGCACCGATGGTGCACGGCCTGGCCGGGCGGATACTGGCCGACCAGGCCGCCGCCACCCAGCTCACCCGGGAGATCTTCGCCCACGTCTGGGAGCACCCCGAGGACTACGACCCCGCCCTCGGCACCCTGCGCTCCTGGCTCGGCGCGCTGACCCACCACCGCGCGGTCGAACGGCTGCGGGCACGGCGGGCCGCCGAGCGGGCACCGGGCGCGGAGGCCGAGATACGCGCCGTGGCCACCGCCGCACGGGTCCAGTACGTGGTCGACTCCCTGCCCCAACCCCTGCGTGAGACCATCGCGGTGACGTACTACGACGGCCGCACCTACCGCGAGACGGCCCGGCTGCTCGGCATCAGCGAGCAGGCCGCCAAGCAGCGGATGCGGCTCGGTCTGGAGCTGCTGGCCACCGAACTGGCCGACGAGCGCGCCCGCCAGGCCGCGGCCGGGGACGGGAACGGGGAGACGTGAGCAGCACAGAGGAGCGACACGACGCCCTGCGCTCGCTGCTCGGCGCGTGGGCCCTCGGCGCCTGCCCGGCCCGCGAGGCCGCCGAGTTGGAGCAGCACCTGGGCGACTGCCGGGAGTGCGCCGAGGAGGCGGCCCGGCTGCGCGAGGCGGCCGGCTGGCTCTCCCTGGACGAGCCGCTGGACCAGCCGGGCCCGCTGCGCCAGCAGGTGCTCGACTGGTGCCTGGCCCGCCGGCCGGCCGAACTGCCCGTCCCGGCCTGGGGCATGCCGTACACCGCGGAGACCGCCAAGCTCGACGCGCTGCTGCGCGACCTCGGCCCGGAGGAGTGGCAGGAGGTGGCCGAACTGCCGTGGCACGGCGGCACCGAGCGGCTGCGCCCGGCCGAGGTGCTGGGCCACCTGACCGCGGTGGACGGCTTCCTGGCGCTGGCGCTCGGCCTGCCCGACCCGGTGCCGGCCCTCCCCGGCCTGGCCGCCGCGCCGGCCGGACGGCGGGTACCGCCGCAGGAGCCGGCCGCCGGGCCGGCCGTACCGCGCGTCCCGCCGCAGGGCGGCCCGTACGACACCATCACCGCGCGCTCCGCCCGGCTGATCGCCGACCAGGGCGGCCTGGCGCCGCAGTCGGTGCGCTCCCGCTGGCGGCGGCAGGCCCACGAGCTGGTGCGCAGCGCCGCGCTCGCGCCCCAGGGCAACACCCCGGTCGACTACGGCTTCGCGGTACTGCCGCTGCGGGACGCCTTCGTGGACCGCGCCTTCGAGTGCTTCGTGCACGGCGAGGACGTGGCCAGGGCGGTCGCCTACCCGTACGATCCGCCGGCCCCGCAGCACCTGCGGCAGATGGTGGAGCTGGTGGTCCGGCTGCTCCCCCGGGCGCTGGCCGGGCTGCGCGCGGCCCGGCCCGAGCACGCCGGGGCGCCCGGCCTGCCGGAGGGCGGGGTCCGCCCGGCCCGGCGGGTGCGGCTGATGGTCGACGGCCCGGCGGGCGGCGAGTGGCTGATCACCCTCGACGGCGACGAACGCGCCGGCGGGGCGGGCGGGGAGCCGGTGGCCTCGATGGTGCTGGACGGCCTGGAGCTGTGCCAGCTCGCCGCGGCGCACCGGGACCCGGACCGGCTGCCGGTCGGCGAGCACGGCGACCGGGCCGCGGTGCGCGAGGTGCTGCACGCGCTCCCGCTGCTCTCCCGGCCCTGACCCCGGTTACGCGAAGACGACCGTACGGGTCCCGTCCAGCAGCACCCGGTGCTCGCTGTGCCACTTCACCGCGCGGGCCAGCGCCTGGCACTCGACGTCCCGGCCGAGCGCGACCAGCTGGTCGGGGCTGACGTCGTGGGTGACCCGGGCGACCTCCTGCTCGATGATCGGGCCCTCGTCCAGGTCGGCGGTGACGTAGTGCGCGGTGGCGCCGATCAGCTTCACGCCGCGCGCGTGCGCCTGGTGGTACGGCTTGGCGCCCTTGAAGCTCGGCAGGAAGGAGTGGTGGATGTTGATCACGCGGCCGGACAGCTCGGTGCACAGCTGGTCGGAGAGCACCTGCATGTAGCGGGCCAGCACGACCAGCTCGACGTTCTCCGCCGCGACCAGGTCGAGCAGCTGCCGCTCGGCCTGGGCCTTGGTGTCCTTGGTGACCGGGATGTGGTGGAAGGGGATGCCGTAGCTCTCGGTCAGGTCCCGCAGGTCGGTGTGGTTGGAGACCACCGCGGCGATCTCCACCGGCAGGGCGCCGATCCGGGTGCGGTAGAGCAGGTCGTTCAGGCAGTGCCCGAACTTGCTGACCATGAGCACGATCCGCATCCGCTGCTCGGTCGGGTGGATCTGCCAGTCCATCCCGAAGGAGGCGCCGATCGCGGCGAAGCTGGCCCGCAGCTTCTCCACGGTGACCGGCTCGGGGGCGGAGAAGTGCACCCGCATGAAGAAGAGCCCGCTGTCGCCGTCCCCGAACTGCTGGCTGTCGATGATGTTGCAGCCGGTCATGAAGAGGTAGCTGGAGACAGCGTGGACGATGCCCTGCTTGTCGGGGCAGGACAGCGTGAGGACGTACTGGGCGCCGGCCGGCTGCTGTACCACTGGGGGTATCCCGTTCTGAGGTCGTGACGTGCGTGGATGGTCCAGCGTGTCACATCCCGGACACCTGCCGCCCCGCTGCCCGTACTGCGGGACGGCCGGCGTCCGGAGGTCAGACCTGGGTGAGGATGCGCAGCACGTCCAGCGACTTCGGCGGCGCGTCCGGGTCGTCCCCGTCGCCCGTGGCCAGCGCGACGTGCGCCTCCCGGGCGGCCCGGACGGTCTCCGGCCAGTCGGGGTGGCCGAGGTAGGCGGAGGCCGGCGCGTCCGCACCGACCTCGTGCAGCATCTGCACGGCCCGCAGCACCGCGACGTCCACCAGCGCGGCCTCGGCCGGGTCGCGGAAGATCGTCCCGACGTACTTCTCGGCCGACCAGCGGTCCAGCCAGGTGTCCTCGACCAGCCGGTAGACGGCGTCGGTCACGTCGCCGTAGCCCTCCCGGCCGATCAGCCAGGTGTCCTGCTGGAAACCGGGGTCGGACAGCATGTGCAGCGCCGAGCGCAGTCGGGCTCGCCAGCGCCACCAGGGCAGGTCGTTGAGCGGCATGCCGCCCATCGTGCTGGAGCGGTGGCTCGGACGAGAAGTGTTTCGGGCAGACCGATACGAAGATTCTGTGCTGGCGGACATGGTGAACGATCGTACGTTCCCCGTCTGTTCGTGCTCCACTCGCGATCTACACGCGTACCTCCTCGGAGTTCGGCGGCCGTTCGCCATCCGTTCGCACTTCGGCCCTCTCGACTTGCGGCACCGGGGCTTGGCTTGCTCCGGCGCGCCGGAGGGCGCCCAGAGAGGGAATACCGATGACCAGCCGAAGGGACTCCTTCCAGGCCCGTCCCCAGGTCGTGCGACGCCGCCGCCGACGCCCGATCGCAGCCGCCGTGAGCACCGCGGCCCTGCTCCCCACCCTCTTCTCGGTCTCCGCGTGCGGCGGATCGGCCGATGCTTCCACCAGCGGCAACGACCTGACCGTGATGACCTGGGCCCCGGCCGGCACGGGCTCCGCCGACCGCCCCGGCATGACGGCGCTCGCCTCCGCCATCGGCCAGGACGTCAACACCAAGGGCGGACTGAACGGCCACCGGCTGCGCGTGATCACCTGCAACGAGCACAACAGCGCGGACGGTGCCCGCGCCTGTGCCCAGCAGGCGGTGGACGCCAAGGCGGTCGCCGTGGTCGGCTCCTACAGCCAGTGGGGCGAGGCGTTCATGCCGGTGCTGGAGCGCGCCGGCATCCCGCTGATCGGCGGCTACGGGCTCTCCCAGCCGGAGTTCTCCAGCCCGCTGTCCTACCCGGTGGACGGCGGCATGCCGGCGCTGATCGCGGGCAACGGCCGCCAGCTGGTCGACGCCGGCTGCAGGACCGTCTCCCTGATCCGCCCGGACACCCCGGCCGGCGACAACCTGCTCGGCTACCTGGGCACCGCGCTGCGGCCGGCCGGGATCAAGCTGACGGACGTCAAGGCGCCCGAGCAGTCCTCCGACTACACCCCGGTGATCCGCAAGGCGATCGGCAAGGACGAGCAGGGCAACTGCATCACCAGCGCCCTGGCCGCCGAGCCGACCGGCAACCTGCTGGACGCCTACCGGCGGGTCAACGTGAAGAACACCCGGATCGCCTCGGTGATCGGCAGCGTCCAGCAGTCGGTGGTGGACTCCACCGGCGGCGACACCGGCCCGCTCGGCGGCGCCTACGTCACCAGCTGGTACCCGCCGGAGTCCGCGAAGATCTGGGACGGGCTGCGCGCGACGGTGCGCACCGACACCACCGGCGGGCACCCCATCGACGTCTCCGACCCCGGTGTGCAGACCACCTGGGTCGCGTACGAGGTGTTCCGGACGGCGACGCAGAAGCTGGCGGAGGCCGGGAAGCCGATCACCTCGAAGGCCGTCTCCTCGCTGCTGGACAGCGGTGAGGGCATCGACGTCGGGATCACCCCGCCGCTGAACTGGGGCACCACCAACATGCTGCCCAGCAGCGGGTCGCCGCGGCTGGTGAACACCTGGGTCACCTACCAGGTGGTCAAGAACGGCCGGATGACCCTGCAGCAGCCGGGCTTCGTGGACATCCGCTGGGCGCTCACCGGGGGCCGTCCGCCGGCCTGACCCGGACCGCGCGCGGGAGCGGGAGGGGGACGGGCCTTCGGGTCCGTCCCCCTTGTCGTTCACCGGCCCTCGTCGTTCACCGGCCCCCGTCGCTCACAGGTCCCCGTCGCTCCGGTTGGGCAGTCCGGTCTGGGCGGCGATCGCGTTCCAGAGCGTGGCGGCCTGCTTCTTCGCGGTGGTCGCGGTGCCGCTGGCCTGGACGGCGTTCTTGTAGTGCTGGTTGTCCTGCTTCTTCGCGTCGCAGGAGCCCTGCGCGTCCTGCGCCCAGGCCGCGTACTCGTCGTCGGCCTGGGCCGAGGCCGTCCAGGCCGCGTTGAGCTGGTCGACCAGCTGCTGGCCGCCGGGCAGCTTGTCGGTCTTCAGCTGGCCGAGCTTGCTCTGCAGTTCGCGCCGCTTGCCGGCCGCTCCGGACAGCGCCTGCTGGGACTCGGGCAGCTTGTCGCACTTCTGCACCGAGGCGACCGCGGACACCACCGCGCTGCGGCTGTCGCTCGCGGTGCCCAGCAGGTCCGACAGCGGCTGCGCCTGGGCCTTGACGTCCGGGTCGACGGCCGCGCCGGAGCCGCTCGTGCTCGGCGTCCCGGCGGTGGGGGCGGTGCTGGCGGTGGCGGCCACCGGGGAGGTCTTCTTGTCGTCCTTGGCGTCGTCGCCGCCGCCCAGCAGCACCGCGACCAGGATGCCGGCCACCGCGCAGCCCGCCACCACGCCGCCGATGATCAGCTTGTTGGACGGGCGGCCGCCGCGTCCCTGAGCGCCCGCCTGGGTGACGCCGAAGCCCCGGTCGAAGCCCTGGCCGTAGCTCTGCCCCTGCTCGGGGGCGTAGCCCTGCTGGTAGTCCTGGGCCGGGTAGCCCGGCTGCGGCTGCGCGGCCGGCGGGTAGGCCTGGTAGCCGGGCGCGGGCTGCGGCTGCGGCTGCGGCTGCGGCTGCGGCTGCGGCTGCGGCTGCGGGTAGCCGGGCTGGGCCTGCGCCGCCGGGTAGCCGGGCTGCGGGGCGCCGGCCGGGTACGGCGGCAGGTACTGGGTCTCCGGGGCCGGATCGGGCTGCGGGGCACCGTAACCGGGCTGCTGCCCGCCCCACGAGGCACCCGGCCCGGGCATCGGCTGCGCGGGCATGGCCTGGGTCGGCAGCGCGTGCGCACCGTCACCGAGGTACTCCGGCTGCCCGGAAGGCTGCCCCACCGGCGGCACGGCCGTGTGGGCCTGCGGCTGCCCCGGCTGCCCCGGCTGGCCGGGCTCGGGGCGGAACAGGTCGTCCAGGTTGAAGTCACCGGAGTTCGGGTACGAGCGGCGCTGACTCAACGCGATTCCTCACCTGTGCAGGACCGCGCACTGATGGCGGACCACATCTCGTCGGTTCTTGGGAGCATCACAGTTCCTTGGACGTCGCGCCCACGCTACCGGTTCGCCTCACCGGGTGACCACGTGGGCGGGACATCCATCACGCTCCCTGCACAGACGATCCGCGGCCGCCCCGGGCTCGGGCCGCCGCCCGGGCCCCGGGGACCGGGAGGAGCCGCGGAGACGGCCGCTACGCCGCCTCGGCGTCCGCCCGGGCGTGGAACTCGCGGACCACCCGCTGCTCCCGGTACGGCTCCAGCCGGCGCCGGAACTCGTCCAGGTACTCCACGCCCCGGTTGGAGCGCAGCCCGCTGAGCAACCGGACCGCCTGGGCACCCGTCTCGCAGGCGCGTTCCAGGTCCCGCTGCTGGAGCTGGGCGGTGGCCAGCAGGACGAGGTCCACCGCGCGGCGCCGGACCCTGGTCGGCGGGTGCAGGTCGAGCGCCCGGCGGGCGTAGTGCTCGGCCTGGCCCGCCTGTTCCAGGTCCCGGTGGCAGTGGGCCAGCTCGTCCGCGAGGTAGGCGTCGTCGAAGTGGGCGATCCAGTCCGGGTCGTCCTCCGGGCGGCGCTTCTCCATCATCTCCAGCGCCCTGGCCGACACCGCCTCGCAGGAGCGGGCGTCGCCGAGCAGGGCGTGGCCGCGGGCCTCGGCGGCGTAGAACATCGCCATCGCCGTCGGGGTGGCCACCGAGCGGGCGCCCTCCTGTGCGGCGCGCGCGAGTTGGGCGATCTCCCGCGGGTTGCCGAGGGTCGCCGCCAGGTGGCTCATCGAGGCGGCCAGCACGTAGCCGCCGTAGCCGCGGTCGTCGGCGGCCTGGGCCAGCCGCAGCGCCTGGATGTAGTAGCGCTGGGCGAGCCCGGGCTGCCCGGTGTCCACCGCCATGTAGCCGGCCAGTTCGGTCAACCGGGCCACCGCGGCGAAGAGTTGGCGCCCGGTCTCCTCCCGGTAGGCGCCGCCGAGCAGGCCGGAGACCACCGAGTTGAGGTAGTGCACCACCACCGGGCGCACATGGCCGCTGCCGAAGCGGTGGTCGAGGTCGACCAGCATCGCGGTGGTCGCCCTCACCGCGGCCACGTCCGTCGGACCGACCCGGGGGCCACCGGCCCGCGCCACCACCGGGTCCGGCGGGGTGATCAGCCAGTCCCGGCTGGGCTCCACCAGCGCGGAGGCGGCGACCGTCGCGCCGGTCAGGAAGTCCCGCCGGCCGACGTCGCTGCGCCACAGCTCGCAGACCTGCTCCAGGGCGGCACCGATGGTCGGCGCGAACTGGAGCCCGATGCCGGAGCTCAGGTTCTTGCCGTCCGCCATGCCGATCTCCTCGACCGACACGCTGCGGCCGAGCTTGCGGCCCAGGGCCTCGGCGATCACGGCCGGCGCCTGCCCGCGCGGCTGTTGCCCGCGCAGCCAGCGGGCCACGGAGGTCTTGTCGTACCGAAGGTCCAGCCCGTGTTCGGCGCCGCAGAGGTTGACCCTCCGGGCCAGGCCGGCGTTGGAACAGCTGGCCTCCTGGATCAGTTGCTGCAGACGCTCGTTGGGCTGTCGTGCGACGAGTGGTCTCGCGGCCATTGGGCTTCGCCTCCCCACACCCTCCGGTCCCGGCCGGCGGGCGACGCTTCTGCTGATCTGTTGCCGACTGTCCGACCATCCAAGGAATCTGACACAAGGTTAGCGATCAGCGACGCCAGCGGGATACCCACGGTGACGAACCGCACCCCCCTTGCGCCCCGGGAAATGCTCCTGTGCGCCCCCGCTGCGCCTGCCCTCAGCCCCTTCAACTCGGCCGACTAACCGGAACGGGTGACATTGCCGGGATACGCCCAACCGGGCGCCATCGGGCCGTAACCAGCCTCACACACGGTAGTTGAGCACCCCGTGGAAGACATCCCCGACGCCCAGGACCGGAACGAGAGGGCCGACCCGCCCCTCTTACTCGCGGAAGCCGTCGGCTACGCCGAGACCCGCCACTGGGAGGTGGCCCCGGGCGCCTGGCTGGTCGACGACGGCGACGGCGCAGTCCGCTGCTCCTGCGGGGACCGGCGCTGCACCCTGCCGGGCGCCCACCCGCTGGACCCGGACTGGGCGAGGCAGGCGAGCGCCGGCCCCGGTGCGGTGCGGCGCTGGTGGACCGAGCGGCCCGACGCGTCGGTCCTGCTGCCCACCGGGCGCTCCTTCGACGTCCTGGACGTCCCGGAGACGGCCGGCTGCCTGGCGCTCGCCCGGATGGAGCGGATGGGCCTCCAGCTCGGCCCGGTGGTGGTCCAGCCCGCCGCGCCCGGGCGGATCGGGCGGCGGCTGCACTTCCTGGTGCTGCCCGGAGGCGCGGCCAGACTCCCGGAGATGCTCCGCCGGCTCGGCTGGCCGCCCGGCCGGCTGGACCTGGTCGCCCGCGGCGAGGGGGACTGGACGGTCGCCCCGCCGTCCCGGATCGGTTCCCTGGGGTACGCCCAGTGGGCCCGCTCCCCCTCCGCGCTCAACCGCTGGCTGCCGGACGCCGCCGAACTGATCAGCCCGCTCGCGTACGCCTGCGGCCGCGAGACGCCCTCGGCCCGCACCGCCCGGGCCGCCCAGCCGGCGCCGGTGGGCTGAACACCGCCCACCCCGGAACGGCCGCCCTCTGCCGATCGGGTGAGGGCGTGCACCGCGCGACACAACGCGCGCACGTGACGGGCCTTGTCTCCCACCGGAGACGGGGCCCGTCATACGCATGTCCGGATAAGGCTTCCGTGTACCCGCTGGTCAACCGGCAAAGCCCCTCGTACGAGTGACAGCGCTCAAGGATTGCCATGATCGGCCGAGGGGAGGAATTGCGATGTGTGGGGACGCCGGCAGGGGCGCTCGGACGGGGAAGCCGGGCGGCGGCGGTGGAGGTGGAGGGGAGCGGGAGGGGCCGGGAGGGGCGGAGGGGAGAGGGAGGGAACGGGGAGGGCGAAGGGGCCCGCTGCACGGAGAGCAGCGGGCCCCTTCTCGATACCGACGGGATGTCGGCTCAGGCCTGGGCGACGAAGACGTGCTGGGCGATGTCCTTGCCCAGCTCCGCCGCGTTGTCCCCGGTACCGACCAGCACGCCGCCGACGCCGGCGGACACCTTGACCGTGGAGCCCGGCCGCACGCCTGCCCGGCGCAGGGTGCTCATCAGGGCGCTGTCGGTCTGGATCGGCTCGCCGATCCGACGGACCACCACGTCGGCCCCGGCCTCGCCCGGCTTGACGGTGTCCAGCGGGACGAGCCCGGCGTCGAAGCCCTCGCCCTCGGCCTTGGTGTCACCCAGCTCGTCCAGGCCCGGGATCGGGTTGCCGTACGGGGACTGGGTGGGGTGGCCGAGCATGGCGAGCACCTTGCGCTCGACCGTCTCGCTCATCACGTGCTCCCAGCGGCAGGCCTCCTCGTGCACCTGCTCCCACTCCAGGCCGATCACGTCGACGAGCAGGCACTCGGCGATGCGGTGCTTGCGCATGACGCGCACCGCGAGCCGGCGCCCCTCCGCGGTCAGTTCGAGGTGGCGGTCCCCCGCGACCTGGAGCAGCCCGTCTCGCTCCATCCGGCCGACCGTCTGGCTGACCGTGGGGCCGCTCTGTTCCAGGCGCTCCGCGATCCGGGCGCGCATCGGGACGATGCCTTCCTCCTCCAGCTCCAGGATGGTGCGAAGGTACATCTCAGTGGTGTCGATCAGCCCAGACATCGCCGCTGGCTCCGTTCTTCGGTGTCCTCACCGCCAATTCTGACGTACGGGACCGACAACCGGGCCCGCCCGGGGGCCACGGAGCCCCGTTTCGTTCCTGTTGACAACGGTGCCGCCGGGGCGCGACCGTGCTCGCCGAAGCTTTCTCCACCGGCGGTCTGGACCACCCGGACCACCCCACCCGGCCGGATCCCCCACCCGGCAGAGAGCGAAGGCACCAGATGAACGACCTGGTCGACCGGTACTTCGACGCCGCGATCGCCCACCTCCGGCGGGTCCGCGTGGAGGAGGCCGACACCATCGAGGCCGCCGCCGCGCTGCTGGCGGAGGCGATGACCGAGGGTCGCCGGGTCTTCACCTTCGGTGCCGGGCACTCCGCGCTGGCGGCCCAGGACGTGGTCTACCGGGCGGGCGGGCTGGTCCCGGTGAACCTGCTGAACGTGCCCGGGATGGCCGGGGTGACGGTGATGCCCGCACCGCTGTCCAGCGCGCTGGAGCGGGTCTCCGGGCTGGCCACCGCCACCCTGGACCTGACCCCGGCCACCACCGGGGACCTGCTGTTCGTGATCTCGCTCTCCGGCCGCCAGGTGATGCCGGTCGAGCTGGCCCGGTACGCCCGGGACCGCGGCCTCAAGGTGGTCGGCGTGACCTCGCTGGCCTACCCGGCGGAGGTGTCCTCGGCGCACCCGACCGGCACCTACCTGAAGGACCACTGCGACGTGGTGCTGGACAGCAAGATCGCGGTCGGCGACGGCGAGCTGACCCACCCCGGCGCCGAGACCACCTTCGGCCCGGTGTCCACCATCGTGACCAGCGCGCTGATGCAGGCGGTGGTCGCCTCGGCCGTCGGCCGGCTGGCCGACCGGGCGGCCGCCGGGGAGTGCCCCGCGCCGCCGCTGTTCCGCTCCGGCAACGTCCCCGGCGGCACCGAGTGGAACGCCAAGCAGATGGCCGAGAACGCCGACCGGGTCTTCTACACCTACTGAGCCCCCTCCCGCACCCGCCGAGCCGCCCCGCCCACCCCCGGCCGGTCGCCCGCGCACGCTCGCGGGCCGCCGCGCGCCCCCACCGCCTCCCCGCACGCTGGGTGCAGAAGCGAACACGAGGAGTACCGGACAAAGCAGCGGGCCTTCCCGGCCACATCCGGCCGCACCGGTCGTCACCAGGCGTACCGGCCTGCCCCCCGGGGCAGGAGAGCGGTGCGACCGGAGCGACTGGTGGGGGCCGAACATGGCGTCTGTTGCGGGACGGACCGGGTGGGTGCGCGAGCGGGACCTCCTGCCCGAGTTCTTCTGGGCCGCCGACGCGGCCTCGCTGCGCGGGCAGCGGCGTTCGGTGCTGCTCTGCGCCTGGGAGCTGGTCCTGCTGGTGGCCGCCGCGGCGACCGGCTCGGCCGACGGCGAGCCCTGGGCGTGGCCGGCGGCCGCGGCCTACCTCGGCGCGATCGCGCTGGCGGTGGTGGTCAGCCGGCAGAACCCCCAGGGCCTCTGGTACGAGGGCCGGGCGGCCGCCGAGTCGGTGAAGACGCTGGCCTGGAAGTACGCCGTCCGGGCCGACGCCTACCAGCCGCCGCCGCGCGCCCTGCCGGACGCCGAGGGCCTGTACCGCTTCCAGCTCGGCCGGGTGCTCGGCGCGTTCCGGGACAGCCCGGTCGCCGTCCCGGACGGCGGGGTGGAGATCACCCCGGCGATGCACGACCTGCGCGGACAACCGCTGGCGGTGCGCCGCGAGGTGTACCTGGCCGAGCGGATCCAGCTGCAGCACGACTGGTACCGCGCCAAGGCCCGCTACTGCGCCCGCGCCGGGCACTGGGCCGGGGTGCTGGGCGTGCTGCTGCCCGCGCTCGGCCTGGTGCTCGCCCTGCTGCGGGCGCTCGGCGCCTTCAGCTACGACGCGCTGGGCACGGTCTCGGCGGTGGCCGCCTCGGTCGCCGCCTGGGCGCAGCTGCGCCAGTACCGGCCGCTCGCGGCCGCGTACGCCCTGGCCGCCGAGGAACTGGCGCAGATCCAGCACCAACTCGCCCAGCTGGACCTGGAGTCGATGGAGGCCGAGGAGGTCTGGGCCCGCCTGGCCCGGGACGCCGAGGACGCGATCTCCCGCGAGCACACCACCTGGCAGGCCCGCCGGGAGGTGCGCACCACCACCGACCGGGAGCACGCAACCGACCCGGAGCACTGAGGAGGCCGCAGGTGTCGTTACGGACGGTCAAAACGGCGGACGACCGCGCCCTCGCCGTCGAGTCCCTCGGCGACCCGCGCGGCCGTCCGGTGTTCCTGCTGCACGGCATGCCCGGCAGCCGGGTCGGCCCGCACCCGCGCAGCACCGTGCTCTACCGGCTGGGCGTCCGGCTGATCTCGTTCGACCGGCCCGGCTACGGCGACTCGACCCGGCTGTTCGGCCGCCGGGTGAGCGCGGCGGCCACGGACGTGCGCACCATCGCGGACGAGTTCGGGCTGGACCGCTTCGCGGTGCTCGGCCGCTCCGGCGGCGGCCCGCACGCGCTGGCCTGCGCGGCGCTGCTGCCGGACCGGGTCAGCCGGGTCGCGGTGCTGGTCGGCCTGGCCCCGCGCAACGCGGCCGGCCTGGACTGGTACGCGGGGATGACCCCGTCCAACGTCCGCGCCTACAAGGAGGCCGAGCGCGGGCACGGCCGGATCGCCGACGCGATGGAGTTCCGCTCCCGGCAGATCAAGGACGACCCGGTCCGGCTGCTGAACGGGCTGCGCACCGAACTCTCCGCCGCCGACCGGGAGGTGGTGGCCGACAGCGGGCTGCGCCGGATGCTCCAGAGCAACTACCGGGAGGCGTTCCGGCACGGCGCGGACGGCTGGATCGACGACGTGCTGGCCTTCACCGCCGACTGGGGGTTCGAGGTCGGGTCGATCCGGGTGCCGACGTGGCTCTGGCACGGCGCGGACGACCAGTTCTCGCCGGTCGAGCACTCCCGCTGGCTGGCCGACCACATCCCGGACGCCCAACTGTTCCTGGAGCCCGGCGCCGCCCACTTCGGGGCGTTCCGGGTGATGACCACCGCCCTGGCCTGGGCGGCGGGCTAGGGCGATCCGGGATCAGACCCGCACCGGCGTCAGGGGCGCACCGGCGTCAGGGGCGCCGAACCACCGAGCACCGCCAGCACGTTGTCCACCGCCAGGCCGCCCATCGCCTGGCGGGTACGGACGGTGGCGCTGCCCAGGTGCGGGGCGAGCACCGCGCGCTCCTGGGCCAGCAGCGCGGACGGGACGGCCGGCTCGCGCTCGAAGTTGTCCACGGCGGCGGCGAACAGCGCGCCGGACTCCAGCGCGGCGGCCAGCGCCTCCTCGTCCACCACCCCTGCGGTCATGCTGACCACCACCGCGCCGCGCGGCAGCAGGGCGAGCCGGCGGGCGTCCAGCAGGTGCCGGGTCTCGGCGGTGAACGGGCAGGTGACGACCAGCACGGTGGAGGTGGCGAGCAGTTCCTCCAGCGGCTTCCGGTCGGCGCCCTCGGCCTGCTCGGGCGGCAGCTCGCGGCGGTTGTGGTAGCTGACGGGCATGTCGAAGGCGCGGGCCCGGCGGGCCACCGCCTGCCCGATCCGGCCCATGCCGAGCACGCCCAGCGGGGTGCCGGCCAGCTCCAGGCCGAGCAGGAAGTTCGGCGCCCAGGTCCAGGGCGCGCCGGAGCGCAGCAGCCGCTCGCCCTCGCCGAGGCGGCGGGTGGCGGCCAGCAGCAGCGCCCAGGCCATGTCGGCGGTGGCGGTGGTGAGCACGCCGGGGGTGTTGGTGACCAGCACGCCGCGTTCGGCGCAGGCGGCCACGTCCACGTTGTGGTAGCCGACGGCGTGGTTGGCGACGACGGCCAGCTGCGGGCCGGCCGCGTCGAGGAACCCGGCGTCCACCCGGTCGTCCAGGGTGGTGATCACGGCCCGGCGCCCGCGGACGGCGGCCAGCAGCGCGGCCCGGTCCATCGCCAGGTCGGAGTCGTGGCAGGTGACGGCGTGGTGCGCGGTGAGCCGCTCGACGACGCCGGGGGCGAGGCGCCGGGTGACCAGGACCGGGGGCGGGGTGTCACTCATGGTCTGGGAGCGTACCCCGCCCCTTCTCGATCTCCCTGAACGTCCCGATCAGACCGGCTGCGGCTCCAGGTCCCGGTTGATCCGCTTCCAGCCGCGCGCGGAGACCGTGTTGGGGTGCTCCTCGCCGACCTGCCGGATCAGTTCGGAGATCGCCCGCGCCCGCAGTTCTGCCGCCTGGGTGTGCCGGCCGCCCGCCCGCAGGGTGATCGCCAGGTTGGCCTCGCAGGCCACCGCGTCCGGGTGCTGGGCGCTGTAGCGGTCGCACAGCCCCTGGTACGCGGCCCGGCCGAGCCGCTCGGCGCGGTCCAGCTGCCCGTCGTCGCCGTAGGCGTTGGCCAGGTTGATCATCGCGTTGAGGGTGTACGGGTGCTCCGGCCCGACCGAGCGGGTCAGCCCCTCGACGGTGAGCCGGCCGCGCTCGATGGCGCCCTGGACGTCGCCGCTGCCCCGCAGGTAGATGCCGAGGTTGTTGGCGCAGGCCAGGGTGAACGGGTGCTCGTCGCCGAACAGCCGCCGGTGGCCCTCGAAGACGGTGGAGCAGAGGTCGCGGGCGGCCTCCTTGTCGCCGGAGGCGCTGTGGTCGGCGGCCAGGTTGAGCGCGCAGGCGAGCGCGTCGGGGGCGTCGGCGCCGTAGCGCTCCAGGTAGCGCTCGTAGGTCTCCTTGGTGATCCGGCGGGCCTCGGCGAGCTGGCCGATCCGGCGCAGCGAGACGGCCAGCGACTTGGCGTTGCGCAGGTTCTCCGGCAGGTCCGGGTCGAGCACGTCGCCGAGGTCGGAAGTGACCTCCTGGAGCAGGTCCACCGAGCCGCGGTAGTCGCCGAGTTCGCGCAGGTCGCGGGCCAGGTTGGACTTGGTGGACAGGGTGTAGGGGTGCTTGGGGCCGAGGACGGCGGTGCGCCGGTCGAGGGTCTCCTGGTCGAGTTCGCGGGCCGCCTCGCTGTCGCCGACCAGCCGGTAGTCGATCGCCAGGTTGTTCGCCATGGAGAGCGTGCGCGGGTTGTCGTCGCCGAACAGCTCGCGGAACTGGTCGAGGATCTCACGGTCGAGGTCGAGGGCGGCCTGGAACCGGCCGAGCGCCCTGCGGTCGGCGCCCAGCGAGCCGGCCGTCATCAGGGTGTACGGGTGGTGCTCGCCGAGCAGGGCGCGCTGGCGCTCCAGGGTGTCCTCGTCCAGGGCCAGCGCCTCGCCGTAGTTGCCCTGGGAGCGCAGCACGTTGGCGAGCTGGAAGCGCAGCAGCAGGGTCTGCCGGTCGTCCTCGCCGAGCTTGCCGGTCCACTCCACGTCCAGGGCGTGGCCGAGGTCGCGGGCGCGGTCGAGTTCGCCGCGCTTCCACAGGTAGCGGACCCGGTCGATGAGCAGCTGGCGGGTGTCCGCCTCGTCGCAGTTGTGCGCCTTGGACGGCGACAGGTGCGGCCAGATCTCGTCGAAGGCGGGCCAGTTGGCCGGGTCGTCGGTGTCGCCGAGGACGGGCCGGGCGCCGGTGAGGATGCGGTGCACCTCGTGGACGGCGATCTCCTGCTCGTCGGCGGTCATCCCGGCCCGGATCACCGCCTGGACGAGCCGGTGCACCTGGAAGCTGTTGCTGCCGGCGTCGACCTTGGCCAGCGCGTACCGGCCGATCGCCTGGATCACCTTGCCCAGCATGAACTTGTCGCTGAGGTCGGCGTCGAACTTCACCAGCGCCCGGATCATCTGGTCGCTGTAGAAGAGGTTCATCGAGATCGGCTCGGGCGCGAAGAACGCGCAGAGCTGGAGCAGCCGGACGGCCGCCGGGGACTGCTGGCGCAGCCGTCCGATCGACACGTTCCAGGTCGCGGCGACCGGGGTCGGGTAGTCGGCCGGGCGGCCGACGGCCAGGGCACGGGCGGCCTCGGCGTGCAGCTGGGAGACGTAGGTGTCCACCGGGGTGCCGGTGGTGTCCAGCCAGGCGGCGGCCACCTCGACGGCCAGCGGCAGGTCGCCGACCGCCTCGGCGACCCGGTCGGCGTCCGGGCGGGAGAGGCTGCGGGCGCGCCGGCACAGGTGCTCGACGCTCTCGCCGCGGGTGAAGACGTCGACCTCCAGCGCCTCGGCGTGCCCGGTCCAGGCCTGGTTGCGGGAGGTGACCAGGATGTGGCCGGAGCCGCCGGGGAAGAACCGGCGGATCTCGGCGGGCTCGTCGGCGTTGTCGAAGATCAGCAGCCAGCGCGAGGTGGGCACGCCGCGCCGCAGCGCCTCCCTGGCCGCCTCGGCGGCCTCGGTCACCGAGTCGCCGACCCGCAGCCCCAGCCGGCGGGCCAGTTCGGCGAGCGCCGGGGCGACCAGCTCGGTCTGCTCGGCGTCGATCCACCAGACCAGGTCGTAGTCGGACATGAAGCGGTGGGCGTACTCCAGCGCCACCTGGGTCTTGCCGACGCCGCCGAGCCCGTACAGCGTCTGCGGGGTGGGCAGCACGGCCGCCATGCCGCCGCGCAGCTGGTTGCGCAGCTGCTCCAGCACGGCGGCGCGGCCGGTGAAGGACGGGTTGCGCGGCGGGACGTCCCACACCGAGGGCTTGCTGCCGGGGAAGCGCGGCCCGCCGCTGGGCGCGTCGCCGAGCGGGGTCTCGCCGCGGCCGAGCGCGCGCAGCAGGCTCTGGATCGACTGCATCTCGTCGCGGCCGACCAGGTCGACCGGGTTGCGGTTGCTGAACGGCGCGGTGAGCCGGACGTCGCCGACGCGGACCGGCAGCAGCTGGCGCCGGGTGCCGGAGGGGTCGGAGCTGACCACCGACTCCCACAGCGCCCGCGCCTGCGGGGAGCGCTGGTAGGCGGGCGAGAGCACCGCGACCGTCCGGTACGCGGAGTCGATGCCGCGCTCGGTCTCCTCGCGCGGGTCGGTGCCGGCGCTGAGGTCGCGCGGCAGCACCCGGAAGCCGGCCCTGGTCAGGACGGACTCGATCCAGTCCGCCCACATCCGGTCCTCGGGGACGTAGGAGAGGTAGAGGTCGGCGGGCACGGACGGGCGGCGGCGGGTGAACGCGTCCACGTAGCGCAGCCGCACCTCCTCGTCCATCGGCGGCAGGCCGGCCGCCCGGCCCTCGCTGATCATGGAGGTGAGCCGCTCGCAGGCGGCCAGCATCGAGGTGGGCGTGCCGGTCTGGTCGCCGAAGGTGGCGAGGATCTCCTCGTAGGCGTAGAACGGCCGGTACGGGATCTCCACCGAGCCCCAGTACTGGGCGAGTTCCTCGCCGTCCAGGCCGACCGGCAGCCCGTCGAAGCGGACCCGGGCGAGGGCGCGGCCGGCGTCCGCCTTCTCCTTCTCGCCCTCGTCGATGCGCATCGGGACGGGCAGGATGCGGATGCCGCGCTCGCGGTAGCGGTCGTGGATGTGCTGGGCGATCCGGGAGGCGCCGTCGATGGACTGGTCGCTGAGGGTGAAGCAGACCACCAGGTCGTCGGGCATCTGGACGGTGCAGATCTCGGCGATGTCGGACAGGCCGGTGCGGGAGTCGATCAGAACGTAGTCGTAGCGCTTGGCCATGTCGGCCTTGAGGGCGTCGAAGAACTGCCCGCCGTCGAAACGGTCGTAGAAGATGTCCCAGTCGAGGTGGGTGACGGCCTCGGAGTAGTCGCGGTTGAACTGGCCCGCGGAGAGGAAGTCCAGGCTGCCGCCGGCCGGGAAGTGCGGCCAGGTGAGCGAGAGCGCGTGCGGGTGCACCCGGGCGAAGTCCAGGTGCCAGCCCTCGGCGTGCTCGACCGGGCGCAACGCCTCCTCGCGGTACTCGGCGATCAGGTCCATCATGCCGGTGGTGCCGGCCAGCGAGGCCTGGTCGAGGAACGGGTGGAAGAACTTGGCGAGGCCGGGCGCCTCCAGGTCCCAGTCCACGGTGAGGACGCGGAAGCCGTTGGCGGCCAGGATCCAGGCGGTGTTGGCGAGCGCCATGGTGCGGCCGGTGCCGCCCTTGTACGAGTAGAAGGTGATGATCCGGCCGTTGCGGTCGCGTTCCGCCGCCTGCCGCTCGGCCTCCCGCTGGGCGGCCAGGTCGGCGGCGGTGAGCCCGCCGAGGCGGAGGTTCCTGGTGCGGTTGTCGTCGTTCATCGCGGTCCTCGTCCTCCCAAGGGCGCCATCCCGTCATCGGGTTCATCGCCGTCGTCGCGGTACGGGTCGTGCGCGCGGTGCGGGTCGTTGCCGTTGGTCCGACTTCGACGGGTGGTGCGGCCGTTGCCGCGGTCGTTGCCGTTGGTGCGGTCGTTGCCGTTGGTGCGGTCGTCGGTGCGGTCATCGGTGCGGTCGTTGCCGTCGGTGGCGCCGTCGTCGCCCTGGTCGTCCTCGAAGGGGTCGCCCGGGGATCCGTCCGGTCCGTACCCGCCTCTTCCGTGCCGGAACGCGTCCCGCAGGCTCGGCCGGGGCGGCGGCGGCTCCTCCGGTTCGGCCCGGGTGCGGCCCTCGAACGCGTACTTGGCCTTCATCGCCGCCCGGGGCAGGGCGTCGTCGAAGTCCTCCAGGGTGTGCAGCCCGGTCGGGCCGGTCGCGCCGAGGAAGCTCGGCCGGCTCGCCCGCCGGGTGATGCGCAGCGTCTCGTCGCTGAGGTCGCCGAGTTCCTCCGCGCGGTCGGCACACTCCGGGTCGTCGCCGTTGAACGGCTCCAGGATGCTCACCCAGGCGGCGTCCGAGCGGTCGAAGCGCCGGACGAGTTCGCGCCGGCGCGGGTCGCGCAGCGCCCAGCGGTCGAGCAGCAGCAGGCCGGGCGCCTCGGCGTTGCCCTCGATGATCGACTCGACCTCGTCGTCGAACTCGTGCACGGTCGGTTGGAACCCCAACTGTCGTGCCAGCCTGGCCGCGTGCTGGGCGATCGGCGAGCCGGTCGGCCGGTACGGGTGCCAGTCGGTGCGCCGCTCGCCGTAGTAGTCGGGGCTGCGGTCGGCGGGCAACTCGTTCTGGTGGTAGGCGAGTACGGAGATCCGCAGCTGCTTGGTCGGGGCGGTGACGTTGAAGGCGCTCGGGAGGCCGTTGAACCCCAGCCGCCGACCGACCGGGATCACCGTCTCCTCCGCGACCTGGACGATCCGGGCCGCCAGCCGGTGCACGGCCAGCTCGTAGGCGGAGCGGAAGTAGCTGAGCTTCATGAGTGCGTAGAGGCCCTCGGTGGCGTACTCGGGGCCGAAACTCGCGTGGTTGAACTGGAGTTCACTGGCCACGTTCGGCAGCCGGTAGCGGCTCATCGGGGCCCACAGCACCGGAACGATGCCGCTGGTGCGCTCGGAGTCGAGGTTCGCCGGGTAGACCGGCCGACGGGTGAAGGCGTGCCATTCCTGGCCGCACGGCACGCTGTTGAAGTACCTCGGGGAGTAGAGGGGCACGAAGACCCGGCACGTCGCCAACTCGTCGGACAGCCGTTCGGCCCACAACTCGCCCTGGTGCATGGACTCGTCCATGAAGCCGACCGCTGCTCCGTCCGGGACGGTGGTCAGCTGGAGCACAGCCTCGCAGAGATCCCGGTACAACTGCCTGACCCAGTGGTTCGGGTCGCTCGCGCCCCGCGCACCGGCCTTGGGGGTGTGCGCGTAGGAGAGGAAGAAGTACGGCCGGGCGTCGTCCTCGTCCCAGCCCCGGTCAGTCACACGCGCCTCCCCCGGGCCCGTCGGCAAACCTGCCTCCCGCAGCCCCCGTGCGGCGGGGCTTCAGTGTAGGAACGACTGACACCCCAATGGAATAGCACAACGTCTCGCACGAATTGACATGACCGAAACGATGCCGCCACCCGTGCACTGGGAGCAGTACCCTCGTTCCGGCCGTCGCGCACCACCACCAGGAGGGAACTCGTGGAACACCTCGACTGGCAGAGGGCCAGCACCAGCATCGGCAAGGACGAATGGATCGAGATCGCCTCCGAGGGCGACCACGTCTACATCCGGCAGTCCGACGACCCCACCCTCGTCGTCACCACCACCCGCATCAAGTTCAACGCCTGGGTCCGCGGCGCCAAGGCCGGCGAGTTCGACCACTTCGTCGCCTGACGGCGGTGGCCGGAAAGGTCGCCGACGGCGCGGGAAGCCGGCCGGGCCGACTTCCCGCGCGGGCGCTTACGCTTCCGCCCCGGTGAGCCAGTCGTCCAGCGGGACCTTGCAGGAGTTGAGGATGCCCGCGACCATCCCGTAGGTCCCGACCAGGGCCATGAGTTCCAACACCTGCGCCCCGGAGTGCCGTTCGATCAGTGCCTGCCAGGTGTCCGGAGCGAGCGCGTGCCCGTCGTGCAGTTCGTCGACGGCCCGCAGCAGCGTGCGGTCCGTCTCCGACCAGTCCGGGTGCTCCGGGCCCTCCTGGACGCGGGCGATCTCCGGCCCGGACAGCCCGGCCATGGCGCCGAGGCGGGCGTGGTGCTCCCACTCGTACGCCGAGCCGGTGCGGTGCGCGGTGCGCAGGACGGCCAGTTCGCGCTCGCGGAACGGGAGCAGTCCCTGGTTGAGCTGGGCGAGCAGGGGCGCGAGGGCGACCAGCAGGTCGGGGTGGTGGCCGATGGTGGCCAGGACGTTGAGCACCGGGCGGCCCGCCAGCGGGCCGGCGCCGTCGGCGAAGAGCCGGGCGGCGGGGCCCTCCAGGCGCCCGGCGAGGGCCGCGATCTCGGCGGGCGGCCGCGGCGCCAGCCGGGGGACCGCGGTGAACTCGTCCATCCCGACCAGCAGCTCCTCCTCCCCCGGGGTCCCGTCGCCGTTCAGTTCGCGGTACACGGCACCGATGTTGAGCAGCAGACGCTCGCGGTCGTCCCAGTCCTCGAAGCCGTCCAGGTCCATCTCCCGCGCGGCCCGCAGCACCGGGACGCCCGCCCGGTGGGCGCGCCCGGCGTGGTCGCGGACCCGCTCCAGGTAGCCGCGGAAGGTGCGGACCTCCGGCTTGCCGACGACCGGCCCGTGCCCGGGCACGATCGTCTCGACGTCCAGGCCGAGGATCAGGTCGCAGGCGGCGATCCAGCGCTCCACCGGCCCGCTGTGGATCACCGGGTGGCCGCCGACGAACAGGATGTCCCCGGTGAACAGCACGCCGGCGTCGGGGGCGTGGACCAGCACGTCCCCCCAGGTGTGGGCGGGCCCGACCTCGATCAGCCGCACGGTCCGCCGCCCGACGGCGACGTCCAGCTCGCCGCTGAAGGTCCGGTTCGGCAGGGTCGGCACGATGCCGGCGAAGTCGAAGGCCCGCCGCATGTCCTGGACGACGCGCGGGAGCGGCAGGTCGCCGGGGGCGGCGAGGAGTTGGTGGAGGTGGTCGCGGCCCATGTCGATCGCGGCGGCCTCGGAGGCGATCACCGTGGCGTCGGGCAACAGCTGGTTGCCCCACCAGTGGTCACCGTCGCTGTGGCTGTTGACCAGGGTGTCGACGGTGACGCCGGGCAGGGCGCGCGTGATCGAGGCCAGCAGCTCTCGGGTCTGCGGGACGGTGAACAGGGTGTCGACCAGCAGCGCCTCGTCGCCGGAGACGATCAGCCCGGCGTTGCTGAGGCCCCAGGAGCCGTTCGGCTGGAGGTAGGCGTAGGTGTCGGCGGCGATTTCGTGCAGGCCGAGGGTGTACGGGACGGCCATGACTGGGCCTCCTCGTTAGGTGGACTGGAGTCTCAACATGTACTCCAGTCCACTAATAGATTCAAGTACACTTTTCCCGTGTCCTCACCCACCCGACGCGACCAGCGCCGCACCGCCACCCGGGAACGACTGCTGGCGGCAGCGCTGGAGCTGTTCGCCACCCAGGGGTACGCGGCCACCACCTACGACCACATCGCCGAACGCGCGGACGTGGGACGCCAGACGGCCTTCAACCATTTCCGCCGCAAGGAGGACTTCGTCACCGCCTGGGTCCAGCAGCGGCACGAGGTCCTGGACCGCCTGGACGAGGCCCATGCCTCCGCCACCGAGGCGCTCGCGGGCGCACTGCGCGCCCTCGCGGAACTCAACGAGCGGGAGTACGCGCTGGCGAAGGAGCTCCACGACAGCGGAGTACTCCACGCCGCCTTCGGCCTCGGCGCCACGACCCCCCGGGCATTCGTCGCGGCCGCCTCCCGGGGGCGCGAACAGGGCGAGATCCGCGCCGAGTTGGACCCGACCGCCGTCGCCGACCTGCTGTTCGACACCTACATCACGACCCTGGGCCGCTGGCTCGCCGCCGACGCGCCTCACTCGCTCGCCGACGCCCTGCTCGCCCGCCTCGACCTCCTCGCGGCCGGCTTCAGGGCCTGAACATGCGGGCGCGGGCCCCGCCGGACGGGCGGGGCCCGCATTCGCGCCTACCCCTGCCGCCGCCTGAACTCGCGGACGAGCGAGAGGAGGTTGACCAAGGTGCTGGCCGGAACACTACCGAGCGAGACGAGGACCTGGCCGTTCAAGACGGTCTCGCCGGGCTTGGCCGAGGGCCAGAGCAGACCCAACTCACGGCCCTCGGTGCGGAGCTCCACGATCAGGTCGGTGAGATCCCGGCGGCTGAGGCGATGGAGGGCGGGATCACGCGGGTCGAGGGGGTGGAGGGCGCTCACGCGACGCAGTCCAGCTCGAACCAGACCCGCTTCCCGAGCGCCTGCGATTCGGCACCCCAGCGGTTGGTGAGCCCCTCCACCAGCTGCAGTCCGCGGCCCGACTCGGCCTGCGGGTCGAACTTCTGACACTTCGGCAACTCGCTGCTGCGGTCCGCGACGGAGACACGGAGGGTGTTGCCGGAGTAGACGACCGTGACGACGGGCGAGCGCGTCATCCCGTGCCGCCACGCGTTCACCACCAGTTCCATGAGGGCGAGTTCGGCGTCCCCGATGGAGGAGTCGGGGTACCCGGCGCGCGACATCGCGTCGCGCAACACCTCGCGGGACACGGTGAGGGAGGGGGAGTTGAGGTTGGGGTCACACATGGGGAGTCTCCCATCAGCTCAAATGAGCTACGCGCAGAGAGGCTTGACGCCACATCCGGCGAGCAGTGTGGTGAAACTTTAGAGCCATCACGCCAAAGTTGACAACACGCTCCGCGCACGCCTCTACACTTTGCGTAGGTAACTGTCTGCGAGGAAGGCGCGCCGATGGCATTCAGGACTGGGATCAGCGAACGTCAACGCCGGTTCGGTGAGGAGCTTCGCCGCGTACGCGACGCCGCTGGACGCTCAGCGCTGGAGATCGGGCAGGCGATCGGTGTTAAGGGGCCAGCGGTCAGCCACATCGAATCTGGCCGGATGGGCCTAAATCTTGACCGACTGAACATCTGGCTTGATCTCTGCGAGATCACGGACACCGACTACCGAGCCGGTCTCGCGGCGATGAGCAAGGGCTCCAAGACGGCGTGGTGGAACGACTACAAGCCTCACGTGCATCCCACCGCGATCGATCTCGCCGAAGCCGAGGCAAGCGCGACGGCCCTGGACAGCTATCAGACACTCCTGATTCCCGGCCTGCTCCAGACCAAGGCCTACAGCGAGATCATCCACGACTACGCGGAGAAGAGGGTCGAGTTCCGTCAGCGTCGCCAGGCGCTGCTGACCGTCGAAGACGCCCCGCCGTTCCACGCTGTCATCCATGAAGCAGCTCTGCACATGATGTACGGCGGACCGACCATCATGCGCGACCAACTGAACCACCTCATTGAGATCAGCAGGCTGCCCCATGTGACGATCCAGATCCTCTCGTTCGACTGCACCACCTACTCACGGAGCGAGACCCCGTTCGTCCTGATGCACGGGGCTCACGCACGCCTTGACTCAGTTCTGCTGGAACATCCACATGATTCAGACTTCTTGGGAGATCCTGAGGACGTGGCCGCATTCCGACGTAGGTTCGAGCGACTCAGGGGACTGGCTCTGCCACCTCTGAACACGGCCACTCCCGCGTCGCCGTCCCATCGCGACTCGTGGGGCTTGATCCAGCACGTTCGGTACAAGATCCAAGGTAGGTAGTCATGAGCCAGCTCAACTGGCAGAAGTCGAGCTTCAGCGGCGACAGGGCAGACTGCGTCGAAATCGCATCCGACGGCGACCGCGCCTACATCCGCGAGTCCGACGACCCCACCACCATCGTCACCACCACCCGCACCAAGCTCCACACCTGGATCCACGGCGCCAAGGCCGGCGAGTTCGACCACCTCACCGAAGCCTGACCACCGCCTCGCGCTCCGGTCGACAACTGGGGCACGAGGAGATCAGCTCAGCCAGCACAGCCGTGACACGCGACAGGGCAGGTAAGCATGACGCACCTCAACTGGCAGAAGTCGAGTTTCAGCGGTGAGGAGGCCAACTGCGTCGAGATCGCTTCCGCCGGCGACCGTGTCTACATCCGCGAGTCCGACGACCCCACCACCATCGTCACCACCACCCCCACCAAGCTCCACACCTGGATCCACGGCGCCAAGGCCGGCGAGTTCGACCACTTCACCGCCAACCCCTGAAACGGATCCTTCCCGGTAATCCCATACGGGGCGCCACACTGGCCAACGCGATGGCCACCCGCGCAGGGCACTACGGGTAGAACGCGGCGACCTTCCGCCACCCTTCGTGCGTGAGAAGTCGGCCGGGCCGACTTCTCACGCACGCGATGGGGCTGGGGCCCGCGTCGGCGCTTCGGCGGAGCCCGCGCGCCCCGCGCGCCGCCGCTCCCGCCCCCCCCCCCACGCGCCCGGGCGGCGGGGGGGCGGGGGTGGACGGGGTGGGTGTGGGGGCGGGGGGTGGGAAACGGCGGGATCACATGTCGGGCGGTGGGAACAAGGAGCGGGTTTCAGGGGCGGCCGCGGCGCAGGATGGCTTCGGCGAGGTCGACGGCCTCCCGGACCGGCACCAGGCGGCAGCCGGCGGCGCCGATGCGCGCGGTGGTGATGCCGCGGGCGGTGCGCAGGACCTCGGCGCCGAGGCGGCCGAAGTGGAGGTCGTCCAGGTCGGCGGCCCGGAAGGCCGTCCAGCCGTCCTCCCCGACGCAGCGGTACTCGCGCACCGGCACGTCGGGCATGCGGAGGTCGGCGAGGTGGAACGCGGTGAAGCGGTCCATCGGGACGCCGAGCATCAGCACCCGGGCGTCGAGTTCGTAGAGCCGCCCGAGCGGCGTCTGCGGGCCGAGGTGGGAGGTCAGCGGATGGTGGGCGGTGATCTCCCGGGCGAGCCGGCCGACGGCCGCCCAGGAGGTCTGCGGGTGGCGGCTGCGCAGCGCGCCCGGCCAGGTGCGGATCGCTTCCGACAGCGCCCCCATGGAGGGCGAGGCCGGGGTGGTGGCCGGATCGAAGCGGGGCATCCGGTCCTGGTAGTCGGCCACCTCCGCCGGGGAGAGACCGGCGGTGGCGGACTGGTGGATGCGGGAGGTGGCGGAGTTCTCGGGCGTGGCGGTGTAGGCGACCAGGGTGCCGTCGGGGCCCAGGACTTCGAGCAGGGCCTCGACCACACCGGCCGCCCCGCCAGGCACCGGTCCGAGGGCGCGCAGGGACGCCTGGACGTGCAGCACCGTGCCCGGACGGACGCCGAGCTCGACGAGGTCGCGGACGAGGGGGTGGACGGAGGAGGCGACGGCGACGCCGCCGGCGCGGGGTTCGGTGAGGATGGCGTTTCCCCGGGGTTGAGGGCCCCGGGCGAGGGAGGTCCCGGGGCGGCGCGGGTGGGAGGTCAGACCCCGGCCCGTTCCCGCCGTACCCGGTCGGCCGCCTGCTCGGCGGCTGCGGGCAGCGGCAGGGCGAGCCAGGGTGCCACGGTGGCACGCATGCCCTCGGCGAAGCGCAGGCCGGTCCCGGTCAGGGACCCGGACGACGCCAGCCGCTCCACGGCGTCGGCGGTGTACCGCCGCCAGAGCGCGAACTGTTCCCGCGCCCGGTCGGCGGCCGCGCCCGGCAGTCCGTCGTACGCGAGGGTGCGGGTGCCCCAGTACTCGGTGACGGCCAGGTGGGCGTACGTGCCCTGGAGCAGCCCTTCGAGCGGCCGGGGGTCGGGCCGCCAGGGGGCGAAGTACAGCGCGGTGTCGCCGCGGTCGTACAGGTCGGTCAGGTCCAGCACCGCGCCGAGCTTGACGTGCTGGAACTCGTGGGCGAGCAGCATGGCGAGGGTCGGCGCGGTGGCGGGCCGGGCGATGCCGACGGCGCCGTACGCCTGCCGGGCCGCGGAGCTGACGTCCCGGCCGGTCGGGCCCGGCCGCAACGGGGTGACCGTCGTCAGGCCGGCCCGGATGCCTTCCGCGTACCCGGGCAGGTCCCGCCCGAGCAGCTCCCAGGCCTCGCGCAACGCGCCCGTCCAGTCGAGCAGTTCGCTCTCGGAGAGGCGGTCCGCGACGGGGTGGTCGTGGCTGTCCCGCAGCGGGTCGGTGTCCTCCAGGGCGACCGTCCAGCCGTCGGCCAGCCGGATCCGCCACCGCGGCTCGTCCAGCACGGTGTGCACGGATCCGTCGGACGCCCGCACCTGGAAGCCGTCCGCCCGTCCGGTGACCACGGCCTCGCCGTCGGGTACGGCGAGGCCGCCGAGCGTCGGCAGGTGCAGCCGGCCGCCCCGGACGGGCACGGCGACCGTGTCGCCCCGTCCGGCCCGCACCGCGGCCGCCGCGGCGAGCGCGGCCAGCGGGCCGAGCCCGACCGGGAGGTCCCCGGCGAGCCGGCGGGCGGCCCAGGCTCGGGCGTAGGGGTGGGCGAGCACGGTGTCCACGGCGGCGGGGGCCGCCGCGTCGAGCTCGGCCAGCAGGGCCCATGCCTCGGCCCGCCCCTGTCCGGAGGCGTCCCAGGCGGCGGCCAGCATCGCCCGGGTGAGGGCGAGTTGGGAACGGCCGAGCGCGGCGATGGTGTTCGCGCTCCCGTATCCGGCGGCGAGCTCGTCGAGTTGGGGCGGGGTGAGCGCGCCGGGCGGCAGCGGCTCGGCGCCGGGCCGCGACGGCCCGGCAGCCTGCACGGGAACGCCGCCCCCCGGAGCACCGGCAGAACTCCCGCTCCCCGCGATGCCGTTGATGAACGTCATGAGATCACCGCAGTAGACGGAGGGATGGTCGAAGCTGCCTCCTCCATCGTCGCTCCGATAGCGGTGGGCGTACAGCCCGCCGCCGCAGGAGCGCACCACGGAGCAGGCGCGGCAGGCCTCGCTCAGTCCGGCCAGGCCGGACTGGCGGGCGGCGATGCCGGGGTGGCGGGCGAGGTCGTCGAGGCTGTGCGCGAAGACGTTCAGCCCGGTGGCGGGCGCGCCGTCGTACGCCGTCTTCAGGCTGTCGGCCTGCTCGAAGGTCCCGTCCGTCTCCAGGACCGCCAGGTCGGAGGGCTCCAGGCCGAGCGACTCGGTGAGGCTGGAGAACCCCCGCAGGGTCCGGTGCACGGACTCGAAGGTCCGTACGGCGAACGGCCGCCCGTCCGCTTCCCACAGCCTGTGGACGGTCAGCAGCCAGTCGGCGTACGGGGTGGCGCCGAGCGCGGCGGGGCGCTTGGGCGGTTCGTCCCAGGTGGCGTGCGGGAGCAGGAAGTCCACGGCGGGCGGCCGGAGTTCGGCCAGCGCCCGGTACACGGCCACCGGGTCGTTCTCGACGTCCATCGTGCACAGCAGCCCGACGAAGAGGTGCCGGTACTCGGGCTCGTTCAGCAGGGCGACGGCCCGCAGCACCTGCGGGTGGCTGCTGCGTCCGTCGGCGAACCGCCGGTGGCGGTCGTTGGCGGCCTTGTCGCCGTCCAGCGAGATGCCGACCTTGATCTCCTGCTCCGCGAACAGCGCGCAGAAGTCCCGGCTCAGCAGCACGCCGTTGGTGTGGATGCGCAGGTCGAGCGCGCAGCCGGGCGGGAGCGCCGCCCGGAGCGCCTCGGCGGCGCGGCGCAAGCGGTCCGGGCCGGCGAGCAGGGGCTCTCCCCCGTGCAGGACGACCCGGACGGCGGGCAGCCGGTGGGCGGCCGCGTGCTCGCCGATGCGCTCGGCGGCCTTGGCCAGGATCCCGTCCGCGATGACCTTCGGCCGGGAGCGCCAGCTGCTGTCCGCGTGCTCGTAGACGTAGCAGTGGTCGCAGGCCAGATCGCACCTGCTGTGCATCTTGACCACGAACTGCGTCAGCGGCAGCGGAGTTGACGTCGTCATGGAGCTCGGACTGTTCGGTTCGGCTCGGTCTGGGTTCCGCTCGGTGTTCCGGGTCGGGTCAGATCGAGGAGTTGAAGGCAGCGACCGGCACGAGGCCGGATTCCGCGCCGGGGAGCGCGCGCTGGAGCCGGGAGGCCAGTTCTTCCGCGCCGAGCGCGGCGAGATCGGCGAGCGAGGGGCGTTCCGGCGTCTCCTGAGGGTCAGTGAGCTTGCCGGCCGGCCTGATGCTGGTTACCGGAGTCATATTCGTTTCCTTAGGCGCGGTTAGGACCTGCCGAGGGTGGGTAAGCCCACCCAGTTGCGACCAATGTAGTGCCCTCGAAGACTCCGCGCGGCACGTTCGGAGTCACGTTGGGCTCCCCAGGCGGCCGACGCCGCACCACAGCCCGCGCCGTGCCACCAGAATTCACCTGATCAGCCGCCGCGCCCTTCGCCGTGGCGCACGCCGAAGCGTGTCGCCGGGGCGAAAAGATGGACCGCCGCCAGGGCGAAATTGTGGCCCGCCGCCAGGGCGACCATGTGGACCGCTGCCTGGGCACACCCCGGGAGTGCCCAGCAGAGCACCCCCACAAGCGCGCCATCCGGTCAAGCCTGCGCCTCCCCGGATTCATTCCCCCGGATTCACTCCCCCCGGCTCGCCGAGCTCCCCCACGGCCCGCACCAACTCCCTGGTGAACTCCAGCCCGTCCGGCGTGAGTTCGCCGCAGCTCAGGAGCGTCTGCCCGGCCGCCAGGGTGTGCGTCCGCCAGCGCGCGAACTCCGCGTGCGCACGGGCCGCGCGCGCCACCTCGCCCGCGCCCGAGCCGGGCGTCGCGCCCGAGCCCACCCCCGGCCCCGGCGCCGCCCCGGAAACCCCCGCGCCCGCGCCCGACCCTGCCCCGGCCGCCGCCTCCGCCTCCGCCCGCCAGAAGTCCGCCACGCCCAGGTGCGCGTACGCCCCCTGGAGCAGCGCCCCGGCCGGGCGCGGGTCGGCCCGCCAGGGGGCGTGGTAGACAGCCGGACCGTTGGGTCGGTGCAGCGGCACCAGGTCCATCAGGGCACCGAGTTGGACGTGCAGGAACTCGTGCACCAGGGCCAGCGCCAGCAGCACCGGATCGTCCGGCAGCGAGGCCGCCACCGCACCGTACGCCCGCCGGGCGGCGGCGCTGACGACCTCCCCGCCGGGGGCCGGCCGCAGCGGCACGACGGTGGCCACGCAGGCCGCGAGGGCCCGCGCATGGCGGCGGTGGCGGCGCACCAGGATCTCCCAGGCCTCGGCCAACCGCCGCTCCCAGCGAGCGAGTTCGCCGCCCGCGAGCGGCCCGGCCGGCGGGCGCCCGTAGTCCACCCGGCGCGGACCGGCCTGGTCGATCGACGGCGTCCAGCGCAGCCCGTCGCACTCCAGGACGAGGGACGGCCCCGGGCCCGACCGGAGGAACTCGCCCAGCCCGTCGAGCGGGGCGGCCTCCCCCGCCGCCGCGCCGCGCAGACAGTCGGCCGCCCAGGCGTCCAACTCCGGCCGCAGCAGCACCTCTTCCCAGCCGTCCCGGTCGTCCCGCTGCAGCGCCCGCACCCGGGCGTACGCCTCCCGGTAGCCGTCGTGCTCCGGCACCGACCGGCGCAGTGCCAGCAGCAGCAGCGCCCGCTTGCTCAACTGCCCCGCGCGCAGCAGCCGGACGGCCTCCGGCCCGCCGCGCGCGCCCGCGATCGCCCGGAACGTCGCCCGGTCCACCCCGTGCCGGGGCAGTCCGTCCGCCCCGCGCGCGCCCGGCACCCCGGCCGCCACCACCTCGCCCGTACCCGTCACCGGTCCTCCTCCTCGTGTGTGCGGCTCCCGGCCAGGTCGGCCGGTCCCTCGCCCAACCCGCCGGATCCGCCCGCGGTCTCCCCACGCGGGGGCGGATCAGCCGGACGGCGGCCGGGCATGACCCGGACGGGTGAACCGACGCCCCGCCCCCGCCGTCACCTCGGCCCCACCCGCGCCGCCGATGCCGCCTCCGTCACCCCGCCGCCCGTGTCGCACCCGCCAGTCCCGCGACCCCCGCCCGCAGCCGCCCCGCGATGTGCCGGATCAGCCGGTCCAGGTCCGCGCAGTACACCGACGGGTGCCCGAAGCCGTCTCCCGCGTACCGGTGCGCGTACAGGCCCCCGCCGCAGACCCGGGCCAGCGGGCACCCGGCGCAGACCGCCCCGAGGCCCGCGAGGCCGCGCTGGCGGGCCCGGAAGGCCGGGTGCGCGCCCGCCTCCCGGAAGCCGTGCCGCCACACGTCCAGGCCGGTCCCGGGGGCGCCGTCGTAGGCCGCCTTGAGGCTGTCCGCCTGCTCGATCGCCCCGTCCGTCTCGACCACCACCAGGTCGACGGGCGCCAGCCCGACCGCCTCGCTGGCCGCCCGCCCGCCGAGCAGCAGCACCGCCAGCTCCTCGAACAGCCGCACCCCGGTCTCCCGGCGCGGCGCGCCGTACCAGCGGTCGAAGGCGGCGATCAGCCACTCCCCGTACGGCGCGGGCCCCCCGCCCGACGGCGGCGCTTCCGGCACCGGCCGCGGCGGGACGCCCGGCGGGGGCTCGCGCCAGGTGGCGTGCGGCAGCAGCAGGTCGATCCTGGGCGGCGCGAACTCCAGCAGCGCCTCGTAGGTGGCCACCGGGTCCGACGCCAGGTCGACGACGCACAGCAGCCCGGCGAACAGCTCCCGGTGCCGCTCCGAGCCGAGCAGCCGCACCGCCTCGGCGGTGCGCGCCCAGCTGCCCGCGCCGGAGGGCAGCCGCCGGTGCCGGTCGTGGCCGGCCCGGGTGCCGTCCAGCGAGACCCCGACCGCGACCCGGTGGCGGTGCAGCACGTCGAGCAGCGCCGGTTCGTCCAGCAGCCGCAGCCCGTTGGTCTGCACGGTGAACCGCACCCTGGACCGGACGGCCGCCAACTCGCCGAGCAGCGCGTCCAGATGGGCCGCGCCGACGAGCAGCGGCTCGCCGCCGTGCAGCACCACGGACACCTCGTCCAGCCCGTGCTCGGCCGCGTGCTCGTCGATCCGCCGGGCGGTGCGGCGGACGGTCGCGAGCTCCATCCGCCGGGGCCGCCCGCGCCAGCTCTGGTCCGCGCCCTCGTACACGTAGCAGTAGTCGCAGGCCAGGTTGCACCGACTGTGGATCTTCAGCAGGAACTGCCGGAACGGCACCATGCCCGTGAGCCTAAGGCCTGACCGCCACGCCGCCAGACCGTCTGTCCACCAGTCCGCCCGGCCGCCTGACTGCCCGCCCGACCGCCTGACCGCCCGTCACACGTGCGGCGGCTCCACGTCCGAGTCCAGCCGCGTCCCGGCCCGCACCGCGATCGTCGTCGGGTGCTCCTCCCCCAGGGTCGACCGCGCCCGCCGGATGCACTCCGCCCGCAGCTCCGCGGCCCGCTCGGCGTACCCGAGGGCGGCCAGCGACAGCGAGAGGTTGGAGTTGATGCCGATGGAGTCGTAGTGGTCCTGGCCGAGGGCGTCGGTCATCAACGGCTCGGCCTCCAGCTCCAGTTCGAGCGCGGCCTGCAGTTCCCCGGCCAGCGCCAGGTCGTTGGCGTGGTTCATCATCGCGATCGGGATGTAGAGGTGGTGCGCGCCGAGGACGGTGCGGAACTGCGCCAGCGTACGGCCGGACAGCTCGCGCGCCTCCGCCGTGCGCCCCGCCAGCCGCAGGTACACCGAGAGGTTGTTGGCGCCGGCCAGCGTCACCGGGTGGTTCTCGCCCAGGTAGTCGCGGTACCGCGCCAGCGCCCGCTCGGCCAGCGGGATCGCCCGCCCGGTGTCGCCGAGCGCGTTGAGGTCGCTGGCCAGGTTGGTGGCGGCCGCCAGGGTGTCGGGGTGCTCGGGGCCGTTGATGTCCAGGTAGCGCTGGTAGATGTCCTCGTCGATCTCCAGGGCCTCGTGGTACCGGCCGGCCCGGCGCAGCGCCACGGCCAGGTTCTTGCGGGCGCGCAGGGTGTCGGTGTGGCTGTCGCCGATGGTCTGCTGGTAGATCCGGACGGTCTCCTCCAGCAGGTCCAGGGCCTCCCGCAGCCGCCCGGTCTCGCGCAGGTCGCGGGCGTAGTTGGAGGCGGAGGAGAGCGCGTAGAGGCTGTGCGCGCCGAGCGCGTCGCGCTGCTGGAGGTAGTTGCTGCGGTGCCGTTCCAGGGCGGCCCGGCGGTCGCCGGCCAGGTAGTCGGAGACCGCGAGGTTGTTGGTGATCATCAGGGTGCGCGGGTGGTCCGGGCCGAGGGTGCGCCGGGCGGCGTCCAGGGTGCGGCGGTCGAGCGCCCTGGCCTCGTCGTAGCGGCCGAGGAAGCGCAGGTCGGCGCCGAGGCTGTTGGCGACGGCGAGGGTGTGCGAGTGCTCCGGGCCCAGGGTCGCGGTGAAGCGCTCCAGGATGTCCCGGTCCATCTCGTACGCCTCCTGGAGGGCGCCCTGGGAGCGGCGGATGTTGCTCAGCTGGGTGCGCAGCATGAGTGTCTGGGCGTCGTTGTCGACGTCGAAGCCGGGCCCGCCGTAGCCGTCCTGGCGCCAGTGCTCCAGGGTCCGCTCGGCGAGTTCCCGGCCGGACTCGTGCAGGCTGCGCTTCCACTGGTAGCGCACCGAGTCGATGATCCACTGCCGGACGTCCTCGTCGGCGCTGTCGAGCGCCCCGGACGGCCAGAGGTGGGGCAGGAGTTCGGCGTACTCGGCCCAGTTCGCGGGCACGTCCGGGTCGCCGGGGTTGGCGGTGGCGAGCGCGGCGTGGACGACGCCGCTCAGTTCGGCCCGCCGCTCCTCCTCGACCTGGTCCCGCAGCACGGCCTGGACCAGCCGGTGCACGGTGATGGTCTCGCTGCCCTGGTCGGTGCGGGCGAGCCCGAACCGGTTGATGGCGCGCAGGAACTCGCCGATCGCGAGCTTGTCGCGGGGCGCGCGCGGGGGCAGCCGCAGGGCGCGGGTGACGGCCCGGCTGTAGAGCAGCCGCATCGGGATGGCGTCCGGGCCGAAGAACGCGCAGATCTCCAGGATCTGGGCGGCCGGGGCGTTCATCCGGCGCAGTTCCTCGACCGAGATGCGCCAGGTCGCGGCGGCCGAGTGCGGGTAGTCGGCGGCCCGCAGCCGGGTGCGTTCCAGCATCTCGGTGAGCTCGTCGTCGAGCAGTTCGAGGTAGGTGGCGATCGGCATCGACGTCTCCTGGAGCCAGACGGCGGCCTGGCCGACGGCGAGCGGCAGGTCACCGAGCCGGTGCGCGACCTGGTCGGCGTCCTCCGCGGAGAGGCCGCCGTTGAAGCGGCGCAGCAGCCGGACGCTCTCCTCGCGGAGGAAGACGTCGACCTCCACCAGGCCGGCGTGCCGGGCCCAGCCCTGGTTGCGGGAGGTGATCAGCACGTGCCCGCCGGAGGAGCCGGCCGGCTGCCAGGGGGCGAGTTCCTCGGGGGTGCCGGCGTTGTCGAAGACGAGCAGCCAGCGTCGGTACGGCTGGCCGCGGCGCAGCGCGTCGAGCACGGCGGCGGCGGTGTGGGCGACGTCGTCGCTGGTGGGCACACCGAGCCGGGGCGCGAGTTCGGCGAGCTTCTGCGGGATGTTGGCGGGCTCCTCGGCGGGCACCCACCAGATCACGTCGTAGGCGGCCTTGAAGCGGTGCGCGTACTCGGCGGCGATCTGCGACTTGCCGGCGCCGCCGAAGCCGTAGAGCACCTGGCTGAGCACGGCGGCGGGGCCGCCGGTGAAGCGGTTGCGGAGCAGTTCCAGGAGCTTGCCGCGGCCGATGAAGGCGGCGTTGCGCGAGGGCGCGTCCTGGACCTGCGGGGCGGTGCCGGGGAACCGCGCGGGGGCGGCGAACTCTCCGCTGTCGGTTTCGAGTTGGCGGTTGCTGCCGGGCGGGGGGCCGAGTTCGGCGTAGAGCTGGGACTCGGCCCCGACCGCGGAGGAGCGGACCAGGTCGGGCACCGGCTGCCCGGCGAACGGGCGGGGCACGGGCTCGTCCGGGTCCTGGAGCCGGAAGGAGACCAGCGCCGGTGATCCGGAGGCCAGTTCGCGCCCCTGGAGGAGCTGCCAGACCTCGGCGGCCCGGGGCAGCGCGGTGTACTCGGGCGAGAGCAGCGCGAGCAGCCGGCCCTGGCCGTCGACCGGCCCGGCGACCTCGGGCGGCCGGGGGCCGGTGTACGGTTCGGCGGCGCTGTGCAGGGAGGCCTGGTAGCCGAAGCGGGTGAGCGTCCCGGCGGCCCACTCGGCCCACATCCGGTCCTCGGGCGCGTAGCTGACGAACACCTGGCGCGGCACCGCGCGGGCGGAGCGCAGGTAGGCGCCGTAGAGCCGGCGGCGGGTCTCGGCGGTGAGCGGGCGCAGGGTGCGGACCCGCCCGTCGGTGATCCAACCGGCCAGCCGTTCGAAGGCGTTGAGCAGGCTGCGGGCCTCCTGCGGCCGGTCGGCGACGGTGGCGGGCACCTCCTCGTACGCGTAGAAGGGCTTGTACGGCACCTCGACGTCGGCCCAGTAGCCGGCCCGGCGGTCGCCGGCCAGCCAGCGGCCGAGGTAGGGGGCGAAGGCCTCGCGGGCGTAGTCCCGGCCGGCCTCCAGGCGCTCCTGCTCGGCGTCCTCGACCCGCATCGGCACCGGCAGGACCCGGATCGCCCGCTCCTCGGCCTCGGTGATGTCGCGGGCGGCGTCGACGCCGCCGCGGATGTTCTGGGCGCTGAAGGTGAAGCAGTCCACCACGGTGTCGGGCATCAGGACGGTGCAGATGCCGGAGGTGTCGCTGACGCCGGTGCGGCTGTCGATGAGCACGTAGTCGTAGCCGCGGGCCCAGCGTTCGCGCAGCTCGCGCAGGAACTCGCCGCCGCGGATGTCCCGGCCGTGGTAGAAGCTGCGCCAGTTGAAGCTGGTGACGGCGGCGGCGTAGGCGGCGTTCTGCCGGCCGGCGGGCAGGAAGTCGAGCCGGCCGCCGGGCGGCAGGTCGAGGGCGAGGCCGCAGATGTAGCCCTCCAGGCGGCCGGGCTCGTCCAGCCAGGCGGCCGGGGACTGCCCGACCGGCCCGCTGGCGGAGGGCAGCGCCTGCTTGACGTAGGAGCGCAGCAGGTCGATCAGGCCTTCGGTGGAGTGGAGTTCCGGGTCGACCAGCAGCGGGTGGTAGTAGCGGTGGAGGCCGGGCGCCTCCAGGTCCCAGTCGACGACCAGGACGCGCAGGCCGCGGCTGGCGAGGATCCAGCCGACGTTGGCGAGCGCCATGGTGCGGCCGGTGCCGCCCTTGAAGGAGTAGAACGTGACGACCGATCCCGGTCCGCCGCGCTCCAGCTCTGCGCCGGGCTCAGTGGTCATCGTCCTGGTCTCCCCTCAGCGGGACGGCATCGTCCTGGCCCCGGCGCTGGCCGGGTAGTTCCGGTGGAGCGGGATCGGGGTGGTGCCGCGCGGGCGGTCGGCCCCGGCGCGGACCCGACGGGCCGGACGGACCGGCCGGGATGGTCAGCCCGGGCATGTCCGGGCCGTCGCCGAAGCCGAAGGCGTCGCCGTCCGGGCCGAGGCCGAAGGCGTCCCCGCCATCGTCTCCCCAATCGAGGTTGTCGTCCATGAGCTTGTTCTGGGCGACCGTCACCATGATGGTGAGGTCGTTGTCGAAGCTCTCCTGGTTCACGCGCACCCGGAACAAGTGCTCCAGGTCGCTCCGGCGCAACCAGTTGCGACGGAACACGCCGCGCACGCCGGTCCACGGCGCTTCGCGCTCCCCGTCCGGGTCGTTGCTGCCGATCGGCACCACCACGCCGGTGACCGGGTGGTTCTGGTCGTCGTACTCGCTCAGCGCGGCCCGGTAGCGGCCGCTGCCGGCCACCCACGGGTCGACCAGCAGCACGCTGACCTGGCTGTCCTCCCGGGCCTGGTCGAGCTTGCGGCCGAGGCCCGGGCCGATCTCCTCCAGCGTGGTGGTGTGCCCGGCCGCGGTGATCACCTGCTGGGCGCGCGCCGCCAGGGACGGCCGGGCGGGCGGGTAGTAGGGCGCCCAGTGCCAGGGCTTGGCCCCGTACCAGCCGCCCGTGTACGAGCCGCCCTGCGCGGCGGCCTCCGGGGCGCTCCCGGCGGCGATGAACAGCCGCACCATCCCGGGGCTGGGGGCCGGCTCCGGCGCCGCCGGGGGCGGGAAGTAGCCGCGCACCGCGCCCAGGTCGAACTCGGGCAGCTCGCCGAGCCGCCGCGCGGCCGCGTCCCGCACCCGCTCCGCGACCACCCGGACGACCTGCTCGTACGCCCCGCTCTGCGCGGTGCGCAGCAGGGCCCGCAGGCCGTGCCGGGCGTAGGCGTCGCCCATGTCCGGCTGGACCCACTGGACCTTGGTCACCTCGGCGGCCAGTTCGCCCGAGCCGACGGGCTCCCAGAGCACCGGGATCAGCGCCGGGACGAGCTCCCCGGTGTCCTCGTGGTGGCGCCGCACCCGGCCGCGGAAGGCGGTCCACTCCTTGCCGCAGTAGAGGCTGGCGAAGTAGGCCGGGGAGTAGAGCGCGATCATGGTGCGGCTGCGGCCCAGCATCGTCGCCAGGCGCTCGGCCCAGTCGTCGCCGAGGCGCAGCTGCTCGGTGTCGCGGAAGGCGAGCTCCTCGGCCCGGACGGCCACCCCGAGCAGTCGGCCGAGTTCGTCCCGCAGGTCGTTGAAGAACTGGTTGACGAAGGCGTCCTCGGCCTCGAAGTCCCGACGCGCGTAGCTGAAGAAGAAGTACGGCCTGTGCTGTTCCTGCCCCATCACCTGTTCCCCCCGTGCCCGACGGTCCGCGACGGCGCTGGTTTCATACCCCAGCATGTCGCGAACTCCCCCGGCCCCGCTGGCGAGTTGGAGGATTCGGTACCTCGGGTGGTTTAGCCGGTGGTCAGGCGCACACGGACGGCCCGCGGTGCTCCGGCGCCCGGGGGCGCGCGGACGGGACCGCGGGGCGCACCGACGGGATCGGCGGGTGCCACCGGTCGAGCGCCGCCGGCGGGGTGCCTCCGACGGGGTGCCGCGGGCCGGATGCCGGCGGCGCGGCGACCTACCGGTCGAGCGCCGACTGGAAGGCGGCGAGCGGCTCGGCGCCGGGGGTCAGGGCGTCCGCGACCACCCGGCGCAGCAGGTCACCGAGGACGGTGTCGGGCAGGGCCTCGAGTTCGTCGAGCGACAGGGCGGCGACGTCGACCAGGTCAGAGCCGAGTCCAGCGGCGGTTTCCGCACCGGTGACGCCCATCAGTCCCTCACTCGATCGTGTCGGCACAGCGGGCCGTTGGCCGGGGGTGCATCGACCCAGGTCCGCGACGGGCATCCTACACCCGGGGAGTGACGGGCCATCAGCTCCGCGCGAGCGCCGCGCGGAGCCGATGGGCCGAACGGATCACGGGCAGAGCCGCTCCACCCGCCACCCCGTCGGGGCGGCCGGGTCGGCGACGTAGCGGAGCCGGTCGTGCAGCCGGTTCTCCCGGCCCTGCCAGAACTCGACGCTCTGCGGGACCACCCGGTACCCGCCCCAGAACGGCGGGACGGGCACGCCCTCGCCCTCCGGGTAGCGGCGCTCCAGCTCGGCGTAGCGCCGTTCGAGCACCTCCCGGCTCTCGACCGGGCTGGACTGCTCGCTGGCCCAGGCGCCCAGCTGGGAGCCGTGCGGGCGGGTGCGGAAGTAGGCGGCGGTCTCGTCCCGGCCGACCTTCTCCACCCGGCCCTGGACGATCACCTGGCGGGCCAGCGCGATCCACGGGAACAGCAGCCCCGCGTACGGGTTGGCGGCCAGCTCGGAGCCCTTGCGGGAGCCGTAGTTGGTGAAGAACACGAAGCCGCGCAGGTCGTAGCCCTTGAGCAGGACGGTGCGGGAACTGGGCCGCCCCTGGGCGTCGGCGGTGGAGAGCACCATCGCGTTGGGCTCCACCACGCCGGCGTCGTCCGCCTCGTGGAACCAGCGGGTGAACTGGCCGATCGGCTCGGGCGCGAGCTGCTCCTCGACCAGGCCCTCGTGACTGTAGTGCTTGCGCATCACGGTGAGGTCCGGGCCTGGGCGGGCCTCGTCGGCCAGGGTCCGGTTGGCGGGGCTCAGGGGCGTCGACTGGGCGCGATCCGGGGTCTGCACGCCAACATCATCCCGTACGACAAGCAACGGGCACCGCTACCTCCGGACAAACCTCGGTGGGAGATGAGATGACCCGCCCCCGGTTGACCACCCACCCTGCGGGGAATTGTCCGGAACCGGGCGTTTGGTTCTGCGGCCTCCCGGGGCGGGGCGGCCCCTCCGCGGGAGAGTCGAGCGGGACGACGGGAAACATCACCACGGTGGTGTATGGCGCAATGCACCCCGTGCCTGTCACCCTGGCACCGAGTGCCAAACACCATTCGGTCACTGGTGCGCCGCCCCACCACGGCGGAGCGCCGATCGCAGAACTGAAGGAGCCGTCGCATGTCCGATTTCGTACCCGGGCTTGAGGGAGTCGTCGCGTTCGAGAGCGAGATCGCCGAACCCGACCGCGAGGGCGGCGCCCTGCGGTACCGCGGTGTCGACATCGACGACCTGGTGGGCAACGTCTCCTTCGGCCACGTCTGGGGCCTGCTGGTGGACGGCAAGTTCAACCCCGGCCTGCCGGCCGCGGAGCCGTTCCCGATCCCGGTGCACTCCGGCGACATCCGCGTCGACGTGCAGTCCGCGCTCGCCATGCTCGCCCCGGTCTGGGGCCTCAAGCCGCTGCTGGACATCGACGCCGAGCAGGCCCGCGACGACCTCGCCCGGGCCGCCGTGATGGCCCTGTCCTACGTCGCCCAGTCGGCCCGCGGCCAGGGCCTGCCGATGGTCCCGCAGAGCGAGATCGACAAGGCCGAGACGGTCGTCGAGCGGTTCATGATCCGCTGGCGCGGCGAGCCGGACCCGAAGCACGTCAAGGCCGTCGACGCCTACTGGACCTCGGCCGCCGAGCACGGCATGAACGCCTCCACCTTCACCGCCCGGGTCATCGCCTCCACCGGCGCCGACGTCGCGGCCGCCCTCTCCGGCGCGGTCGGCGCGATGTCCGGCCCGCTGCACGGCGGCGCCCCGTCCCGCGTGCTCGGCATGATCGAGGAGATCGAGCGCACCGGCGACGCGACCGCCTGGGTCAAGAACGCGCTGGACAAGGGCGAGCGCCTGATGGGCTTCGGCCACCGCGTCTACCGCGCCGAGGACCCGCGCGCCCGGGTGCTGCGCCGCACCGCCAAGGAGCTCGGCGCGCCGCGCTTCGAGGTCGCCGAGGCCCTGGAGAAGGCCGCGCTGGAGGAGCTGCACAACCGCCGCCCCGACCGCGTGCTGGCCACCAACGTCGAGTTCTGGGCCGCCATCATGCTGGACTTCGCCGAGGTCCCGGCGCACATGTTCACCTCGATGTTCACCTGCGCGCGCACGGCGGGCTGGTCGGCGCACATCCTGGAGCAGAAGCGCACGGGCCGGCTCGTGCGCCCCTCCGCGCGCTACGTCGGCCCCGGCCCGCGCCGCCCCGAGGAGATCGAGGGCTGGGACGCCATCGCCCGCTGATCCCTGCGGCGTAATACCGGACGAGCGTCCGGTCAGTGCCCCTGAGCAGCGGGTCCGGCTCCGGCCGGGCCCGCTGCCGCGCGTCCCCGGGCGGCTCCCGGGCGGGCGGGACGCCAGTCTCAGCGGGCGGACGGCCGTACCTCCGCCAGGCCCCCGGCCGGTAGGCTGCGCCCGTGGCTCAGATCCAGATCCCCGCTGACATCAAGCCCGCAGACGGCCGTTTCGGCTGCGGACCGTCCAAGGTGCGCCCCGAGGCCCTGAGTGCCCTCGCCGCCACCCAGACCTCCCTGCTCGGCACCTCACACCGCCAGGCCCCGGTCAAGAACGTGGTCAAGCGCGTGCGCGAGGGCGTGAGCAGCCTCTTCTCGCTGCCGGACGGCTACCAGGTCGTCCTCGGCAACGGCGGCTCCACCGCCTTCTGGGACATCGCGGCCTTCGGCCTGGTCCGGGAGAAGTCCCAGCACCTCGACTTCGGCGAGTTCTCCTCGAAGTTCGCCTCCTCGGTCGAGGCCGCGCCCTGGCTCGGCGAGCCGAGCGTGATCAAGACCGCCCCGGGCACCCACCCGCTGCCGGTCGCCGAGGCCGGCGTGGACGTCTACGCGCTCACCCACAACGAGACCTCGACCGGCGTCGCGATGCCGATCCGGCGCCCGGCCGGCGCGGACGAGGGCTCGCTGGTGCTGGTGGACGCCACCTCGGGCGCCGGCGGCCTGCCGGTGGACATCACCGAGACGGACGTCTACTACTTCGCCCCGCAGAAGTCCTTCGCCTCCGAGGGCGGCCTGTGGCTGGCCACCTTCTCCCCGGCCGCCCTGGAGCGCGCCGCCGAGATCGCCGCCTCCGGCCGCTACATCCCGCCGTTCTTCTCGCTGCCGACGGCCATCGACAACTCGTCGAAGGACCAGACGTACAACACCCCGTCGCTCTCCACCCTCTTCCTGCTGGCCGACCAGCTGGAGTGGATGAACGGCAACGGCGGGCTGGACTGGGCGGTCGCCCGTACCGCCGACTCCTCGTCCCGGCTGTACTCCTGGGCCGAGAAGTCCTCCTACGCCACCCCCTTCGTGGCGAACCCGGCCGAGCGCTCCCAGGTGGTCGGCACCATCGACTTCGACGAGTCGGTGGACGCCGCGGCGGTCGCCAAGGCACTGCGTGCCAACGGCATCGTGGACACCGAGCCGTACCGCAAGCTGGGCCGCAACCAGCTGCGCATCGCGATGTTCCCGGCGATCGACCCGGCGGACGTCGAGGCGCTCACCCACTGCATCGACTACGTGGTCGAGCAGCTCTGACCCCGTCCCCCGAGGACACGGCCGAGGGCCACCGCCGACGGGCGGTGGCCCTCTCGCCGTTCCGGGGCCGGGAGGCCCGAGGTGCCTAGCGGCCGACCAGCGAGCTGATCAGCACGACGACCAGCATCAGCACCAGGGTGCCGGAGACGATGCGCATACGAGTCTTGGGGTCCACGGTCAACGAGCGTACCTCCGGCTCACCCCGTACTCCGCCCGGGCCCCTTGCCGGGCCCTCCCGGGGAGCTCAGCTCCAGTCCGCCAGCGCCCAGGAGCGGAGCGTCTCGTAGTGCGCGAAGCCACCGCCCAGGTCGCTGCGCACCAGGTGCAGCTCGGCCGCGTCCCACTCCGGCCCCCGGTAGTCGGCCAGCGCCGCCACCAGGCCGTCCAGCTCGGCCGCCGCGACCCGCTGCACGGCCCGCCGGTGGCCGCGCGAGGAGCCGGCCCGGGCGAGGGTGAGGTGCGGGTGGAAGGCGAAGTCGTCGGTCGCCCCGGTGACCTCGGCGGTCGCCCCGGTGACGGCGTCGGCCAGCCGCCGCAGCGCCCAGGCCTGACCCTCGACCCCGGCCCAGAGCACCCGGTCGCCGAACCGGCCCGCGCCCGCGATCCGCAGCCGGTGCACCGGGTGGACCTCGGCGACGGCGGCCAGGCCCGCCTCCAGCTCCGGCAGGCTCCCGGCCGGCACCTCGCCCAGGAAGGCCAGGGTCAGGTGCCAGCCCTCGACGCCGGTCCAGCGCAGCCGCTCCGCCCCGGGCAACTCCCGCACCGGCGCGACCACGTCGGCGAGCCCCTGCAACGCCTCGACCGGCGGCAGCACCGCCACGAACAACCTCATGGGCCCATCTTCCCGCGCCCGGCCGGCTGGGGTAGAACGTTCTCCCATGAAGATCCGCAACGGGGGGTCCGCGGACGTCCCCGACATCCTGTCCCTGCTCGACGGCGCCGTCTCCTGGCTGACCGCCCAGGGCCGCACCGGCCAGTGGGGCGACCAGCCGTTCAGCGCCATCCAGGCCCGGATCGACCAGGTCTCCTCGTACGCCGAGGAGCCGTTCCTGATCCGCCTCGCCGTGGACGAGGACGGCCGTACGGTCGGCTGCTGCGTGCTCTCCGAGGACCGCGGCCGGTGGATCCCCGCCGTGGACGAGCGCGAGCTGTACGTCCGCAACCTGGTCACCGACCGCGACCGCAAGGGCTCCGGCATCGGCGCCGCGCTGATCGCCGACGCGATCGAGGAGGCCCGCCGCCGCGGCATCGGCCTGCTGCGGGTGGACTGCTACAACGGCGCCGACCGCAAGCTGGTCGGCCGGTACCGGGCGCTCGGCTTCAGCGAGACCGTGACGTTCGAGGTCGACCAGCCGAACGGCGTCTGGCCCGGCCAGGTGCTGGAGATCCGGCTCTGACCACCGCAGGCCCCCGGACGCGTCCGGGGGCCTGACGTTCCGTCAGCAGGCCGGTGCCAGCTCCGACTTGCTCGCCGCGCCGGTCCGCGGCACAAAGGCCACCACCCGGCCGCCGCGGCCAGGGTGCAGGTCGAACCGCACCCGCAGGTCCGCGCTGCGGGCCAGCACCAGGCCCACCACGCCGGCCGCCGCCGCGGACACCAGACCGCAGGCCAGCAGGCCGAGCCGGGGCCCGTACGAGGCGGTCACCCAGCCGACGATCGGGGCGCCGATCGGCGTGCCGCCGGTGAAGACCAGCACCAGCAGGCCCATCACCCGGCCGCGCATCTCGGGGTCGGTGGCCAGCTGCAGCGAGGAGTTGACCGAGGTGTTGAAGCTCAGCCCGAACACCCCGATCAGCATCAGCAGCAGCGCGAAGGTCCAGTAGTCGGGCGCGAACGCGGCGACCACCTCCAGCGCGCCGAAGGCCAGCGCCGCACCGACCAGCCGGCGCAGCCGCGGCACGCCCCGGCGGGCGGCGAGCAGCGCGCCGGTCAGCGAACCGATCGCCATCGCGGTGTTCAGCAGGCCGTACTGGCCGGCGCCCACCTCGAAGGTGTCGTACGCGAAACCGGAGAGCAGCGTCGGGAAGTTGAAGCCGAAGGTGCCGATGAACCCGGCCAGCACCATCGGCCAGAGCAGCTCGGGCCGTTCCCTCACGTACCGCAGCCCCTCGCGCAGCTGCCCCTTCTCGCGGGCGATCGGCTCGGTCGGGCGCAGTTCGCTCTCCCGCATCGCGAGCAGCCCGCCGATCACGGCGGCGAAGGACAGCGCGTTGACGGCGAACGCCCAGCCGCTGCCGACCGCGGCGATCAGCAGGCCCGCGACGGCGGGGCCGACCAGCCGGGCGGTCTGGAAGTTGGCGGCGTTCAGGCTGACGGCGTTGGCGAGGTCCTTGGGCCCGACCATCTCGGAGACGAAGGCCTGCCGGGTCGGGTTGTCCACCACGGTGACCAGGCCGAGCAGCAGCGCGAAGAAGTACACGTAGTACGGCGTCACCACGCCGCCGACGGTCAGCACCGCGAGGCCGGCGGCCAGCAGGCCCATCGCGCCCTGGGTGTAGATCAGCAGCCGGCGCTTGGGCATCCGGTCCGCGAGCACGCCGCCGAACAGGCCGAGCAGCAGCATCGGCAGGAACTGCATGGCGGTGGTGATGCCGACCGCGAGCGGACTGCCGGTGAGACTCAGCACCAGCCAGTCCTGGGCGATCCGCTGCATCCAGGTGCCGGTGTTGGACACCACCTGGCCGGCGAAGTAGTAGCGGTAGTTGCGAACGCGCAGTGAGGAGAACATCCCCCCGGGCCGGGTGAATCCGGCACCCGTGGGAGATGAGAGGGGCCGAGCGGAGCTCGTCGCCGGAAGGGTGGTGGCGGGCGACGGGCGGGCCGAGTGGGAGCGGCCCTGAGCGGCGGAGTCCGCCGCGGTGCGTTCGTCGGGGTCGTCGTCGCCGTTGCCGGGCAGCCCCGTGGGGGCGGGTGCCTGGGCGTCGGCGGCCGCGGCGCTCGCCGCGGCGGGGTCGGTGGTCGGGTCGTCGGTACGGATGGCGGCGGCGCTGGCTGCGGCCGGCGGTGTCACGGTGGTCTCCCCTCGTGGCGCGACGGCCATGGCGGTGGCCGTCGCGCTCCTGGTGTCAGTGGTCGGTCCTGCGGTGATGCAGTGCTCCTCGTTCTTCCGGCGGCTTGCCGGATCCGGTGTGCCTAGAGGTGTGCGAGCTTGTAGAGCACGGGCGCGGCCTCCCTGAGGACGGCCCACTCCTCCTCGTCGAGCCCCTGGGCGAGCTCGGCGAGCCAGACGTTCCGGCGTCGACGACTCTCCGCGAGGATCGTCTCGGCCTGCTCGGTGCTGCTGACGACCACCTGGCGGCGGTCCTCGGGGTGCGGCTCGCGCCGCACCAGCCCCTTCTCCTCCAGCATCGCGACGATCCTGGTCATCGAGGGAGGCTGCACGTGCTCCTTCCGGGCGAGCTCACCCGGCGTCGCCTTTCCGCACCGGGCGAGGGTGCCCAGCACTCCCATCTCGGTGGGACTCAGCGACTCCTCCACCCGTTGGTGTTTGAGTCGTCGGGAGAGGCGCATCGTGGACGATCGCAGCTGACTGATCGCTGCGAGGTCCTGCTCGGACATCTCGGGCATCTCTTTAGACTACGTCATTACTCTCGCTAAGGAAAATGAGATCCGCCGTGCCGGAGGGTCACCCCGGTGCGATATTGGTCATGGGCCCCAGCTCTCGACTCCCAGAAGGGCCGACCTGCCATGTCCGACCTCGCCACCGAGCCGTCCGGGCGGTCCGAACGGCCGCAGCCGTCCGAGCAGTCGCAGCCGTCCGTGCCGTCCACCCGGGCCGAGCCCGGCGACACCGGCTTCGCCCGGCTCGCCATGGTCACCATCGACTGCGCCGACCCGGTCGCGCTGGCCTCGTTCTACGGCGAGCTGCTGGGGTGGGAGACCAGGCACGCGGACGAGCACTTCGCGATCCTGGACAACCCCGAGGGCGGCAGCCCGATCGGCTTCGGACGGGTGACCGGGTACCGGCCGGAGCCGTGGAAGGAACCGGACGGCAGCAAGCACTTCCACCTCGACTTCTACGTCGACGACCTGGACGAGGCCACCGAGAAGGCCCTCGCGCTCGGCGCCACCGAGCCCGCCTACCAGCACGGCCGCACGCTGCGGGTGCTGATCGACCCGGCCGGCCACCCGTTCGGGCTAGCCCCCCTGGAGTGAGCACCGACCGCCGCGGTGGGCCACCGGCCGCCGGCGTGAGCGCCGGCCGCGGCCCGGGGGCGGTGCGCAGGCGGTGTCAGGGGTTGGTGCCGGGATCATGCAGGCCACGTAAAGGTCCATCCTGACCTGGGACTTCACAAAAAACGCGAACATTGTGCGATCCGCAGGACAGTGGCTACTCTCCCCGTTTGTCAGGGGCACCACATACCAGGCTCCTCCCCGCGGGACCGCGTTCCCGCTCCGGTGCCCGTTGCCGCGCGCCTTCCCCGGCCAGCCGCGTCCGCCCGCGTCCCGGTGCCCGCAACCCTCGTCCAGGGAGCTCTGTTGGGTGAGATCCACCATGCCGACCACGGCTGGGTGACACCGGCGGTCTCGTACTTCGTCGCCTGCCTCGGCGCCTTCGTCGCGCTGCGCAGCGCCCGCTGGGCACTCGTCTCCCGGGGTCGCACCCGGGCCGTCTGGCTGCTGTTCGCCTCGACCTCCCTCGGGGCCGGGATCTGGTCCATGCACTTCATCGCGATGCTCGGCTTCTCCGTGACCGGCGTCGAGATCAGCTACCGTCCCGGACTCACCGTCCTCAGCCTGCTGGTCGCCGTCGCCGTGGTCGGCGTCGGGCTCTTCACCGTCGGGTACTGGCGGCGGCGCGGCCCGGCCCTGCTGGTCGGCGGGCTGACCACCGGCCTCGGGGTCGCCGCGATGCACTACCTGGGCATGGCCGCGATGGTCCTGCCCGGCCGGCTCGACTACGACCGGCTCACCGTGGCGGCCTCGGTGGCGATCGCCGTGGTCGCGGCCACGGCCGCGCTCTGGGCCGCGCTGAACATCCAGGGCACGCTCGCCGTACTGGCGGCGGCCCCGGTGATGGGCGTGGCGGTCTGCGCGATGCACTACACCGGCATGGCGGCGCTCTCCGTCCGACTGGACCTCTCGCGCTCCACCGCGGACGGCGTGATGGCGCTCCAGTTCATCTTCCCGCTCGGGGTCGGGCTCGGCTGCTACGTGTTCTTCGGCTCGCTGGCCTTCGCCGTCTCACCGAGCCGACCCGACTCCCGGCCCCTGCTGGCCGGTCCGGCCGCCCCGCTGCCCCCGCGTGCTCCCGCCACCGAGCGGGCCGGGTGGGCCGCGCGCACCCCGGGCGGCCCGGACGACGACCCGCCGCTTCCGCTTCCGCGGCGGCAGCGGTCACCGGGCGGGGCGGCCCGGCGCTGACGCCGGGTACGGGAGCGGGGCCCGGGCGGGCGTCCGGCCGGGCCCCCCACCCCGGCCGGGCGTCCGCCCGGGCCCTTTCCCGTTCAGCCGGGTGCCGCCGCGTCAGGCCTGGGAGGGCCGCCCGAGGAGCCCCGCCACGTGCTCCGGCGTGGCCACCGGGCAGACCTTGTGCACGAAGTCCCGCCGCAGCGCGTGGTACGGCTCGCCCGCCCGGTAGAAGTTGGCGTGCATCCGGCGCAGCTCCTCCGCCCGGTACTCGGCCAGCGGCTTGGCCTCCTCGTCGACCGCCCGGCGGCGCTTCTTGTCCACCAGCCGCCCCGTGAGGTCAGGTGCGGCGGCGATCCGGGCGGCCTCGCGGGCCACCCAGCGGCGGAACCCGGCCGCGTCCCCGCCGACCGTACGGTCCACCAGGCCGATCCGGCGGGCGTGGTCGGCACCGACCGGCAGCGCCTCGGCGGTCAGCCGCTCGGCCTGCTCGGCGCCGACCCGCCGGGGCAGGGTGTACGTCCAGTACTCGGAGCCGTACAGGCCCATCAGCCGGTAGTGCGGGTTGAGCACCGCCGACTCCCGGCACCACACCTCGTCGGCGGCGAGCGCCGCCATCAGCCCGCCGGCCGCCGCGTTCCCGGCCAGGGCCGCCACCGTCACCTTGTCCGTCGTGGTCAGCACCGCCTCGACGAAGTCGTCCATCGCGTTGATGTTCTCCCAGGACTCCAGCGCCGGGAAGGCCGCGCCCTGGATGACGTTGAGCTGGATCCCGTTGGAGTAGAAGTCCCGGGGCGCGCCGAGCACCAGCACCGAGGTCGGCCGCTCGGCCGCCTCCCGGTAGGCGGCGAGCAGCCGGCGGCACTGCCCGGTGCTCATCGCCCCGCCCGCGTAGGCGAATTCGAGGAAGCCGACCTCGCCCTCCTCGCGGTAGCGCAGCTCCGACCAGGTGTCCCGGCGGCTCGCCGCCGCCGGGCTCACCGGCACCTCGCGGACCGCGTACAGCTCGTCGGCGAGCACGGTGGCCGCCGGCAGCTTGAAGGTGGCCGGCCCGCCGGGAGTGCGGCGCGGGCGCAGCTGCGGTATCCACACCGCGCCGTCCACGGTGGCCCGGCAGATCGCGCCGTCCCGGGTGGCCAGCACGGCGCCGGGCTCCGGTCCGCGCAGCTCGTCCTCGGGGTGGCCGCCGTGCAGGAAGAACTCCCGCCCGTACAGCTCGTCCGGCACGCCGGGCTGGGAGTCGGCGGCGCGCAGCTTGCGCAGCACGGTGGCGGTGTCGTCCCGCGCCCAGTCGATCCGGCGCGCCTCCTGCCGCAGGGGGGGCCGCGGCACGCCCTGCACGTCCGGCCGGGCGTAGTCCAGCGGCTCGGGGGTGAACAGCCCGCCCTCGAACCGCTGGACCGCCAGCAGTACGGCCTCGACGGCGGCGTCGGCGAGCTCGCCCCGGTACAACTCGCTCTTGCCGCAGGCGGGGACGGGGAACTCGACAGAGGCCCAGATGTCCCCGGCGTCCATCTCCTCGACCGCCTGCAGCACGGTGACGCCCCAGCGCTCCGCCCCCTCGGTGATCGCCCAGTCGAGCGAGGAGGGGCCGCGGTCGCCCTTGGGCCCCGGGTGCACGATCAGGACGGTCCGGGTGGACCAGATGTCCTGGGGGACGGCCTTGGTGAGCATCGGGCAGATGATCAGCTCGGGGTCGGTACGGGCCACCGCCTCCCTCATCCCCTCGTCGCCGAGGGCGAGTTGGACGGCGACCCGGTGGCCGCGCTCGCGCAGTCCGGTGTGGACGCGCTGGGTCAGGCTGTTGAACGCGCTGGCGATCAGGAGAATGCGCAAGGAGGGCCTCCGGCGGGAACTGGGGTCGCGCGCAGGCGATGAAACCACGGCATGGACACGTAATGATTACGGTCCGTGTCCCGGCGCTCTACTCTCACGCACCCCGCACACCTGTGCCCCGCGTTTCGCCGGATCTCCCCAACTCTCCTTTCCCACCGGGTACTCTCCGCCGCCGACGGACACGCCCTGACGCGGGAACGCCCGGTGGGCCCGCCCTGGCGCGGGAACGCCCGGCGAACACGCCCTAACGCGGGAACGCCCGGCGGGCCCGCCAGGTGGTGTGCTCCCGGGAGACCGCGTCCTCCGCCTCCGCGGCCAGCCGGGCCCAGCGCTCCTCGGCGTCCGGCGCCCGGAGGTCGAGGTCGGACAGCTGGTTGCCGACGTTCTCCAGCTCGCGCGCGGCCAGCTGGTAGGCGGCGGCCAGCGGGCCGAGCTGCTTGAGCTGCGTCCAAGCGATGATCGCCGCCGCCGCGGCCGAGGTGGTGCCGAAGACGTGCACCGGCAGCGCGCCGGTGGCCTGGGCGACGGCCGCCGCGGCACCGACGATGATCAGCACCGCGACGCCGAGCCCCCAGGAGACCGCCTGCGAGTCGCAGGCCTCGGCCCGGGAGCGGTACCAGGTGCGCTGGCCCTCGACCCGGGCGCGCAGGTAGAGGGTGCGCCGGGCGGTCAGGTTCTCGGCGCGCTGCCGGCGCATCTCCGGGGTAATCTCGGCGACGCTGCCGGGCGGCACGATCTCCGGGTCTTCGAAGGCCCGCAGCACGTCCTCGACCTGGAGCAGGTAGCCGCGGTCGACGTCCACGGACTCGGCCTCGCCGTCGAACGGCGTGGCCCGGACGGTGTACTTCCAGGCCAGCGTCTTGACCGACTCGGCCGCCGCCCGGGCCTGGTACCAGCGGCTCTGTGGGTTGCTCCGGCGCAGCCGCGACCAGAAGTAGCCGGCCACCAGGAAGGCGGCGACCGAGAACAGCGGCCAGACGTCGAAGTCGCCCTTGTCGTCCGGGCCCGGGAACGACCCGATCACCGCGGCGACCACCAGCATCGCGATCAGGCCGCGGTACCAGCGCAGCGTCTCCCGCTGGCCGTCCAGCGATGCCTTGTCCGTCATCCAGAACAGCTCCGGCAGAAGCTGTGCCTCGACGCCCCCCGGCGGATCCTGTTGCACCATCGGTCGAGTCCCCTCCCCCTTCTCCGTCCAGCCAGTATTCCCATCGCCAACTCGCCTACACGGGCGCATTTTTGACAACTTCCGACCGTTGGTGACGGGTGCGGCAAGAGGGGCGCCCCGCGGAGACGCCGGGCGATGGGAGGAGCGCCCGGCGAAAACGCCGCGGCCCCGGCCTCCCGGGGCTAAGCCGGGGGGACGGGGCCGCGCGGGCCGTACGGCGTCAGAGCAGGCCGAGGGCCGGCATCAGGTAGTAGAAGGCGAACACCGCCGCCACCGTGTACATCGGGACGGGGACCTCGCGGCCGCGGCCGGCGGCCAGGCGCATCACGCAGAAGACGATGAAGCCCATGCCGATGCCGTTGGTGATGCTGTAGGTGAACGGCATCATCACGATGGTGACGAAGGCCGGGATCGCGATCGTGTAGTCGGCCCAGTCGATCTCCTTGATCGAGTTGGCCAGGATCAGGAAGCCGACGGTGACCAGGGCCGGGGTGGCGGCCTGGGCCGGGACCATGGTGGCGAGCGGGGTGAGGAAGAGCGCCACCACGAAGAGCAGGCCGGTGACGATCGAGGCGAAGCCGGTCCTGGCGCCCTCGCCGACACCGGCGGTGGACTCGACGAAGCAGGTGTTGGCGGAGGACGAGGTGGCGCCGCCGGCCGCGGTGGCGATGCCGTCCACCATCAGGACCTTGTTGATGCCGGGCAGGTCGCCCTTCGCGTCCAGCAGGTGGGCCTCGTCGGCCACGCCGAGGATGGTGCCCATCGCGTCGAAGAAGCAGGACATCAGCACGGTGAAGACGAACAGCACGCCGGTCAGCACGCCGACCTTCTCGAAGCCGCCGAACAGGCTGACCTTGCCGACCAGTCCGAAGTCCGGCGCCGAGACCGGGTTGCCCGGCCAGGTCGGGACGGTGAGGCCCCACGTGAGCGCCGGGATGTCCGCCACCTTGTCGATGATCGCGGCGAGCGCGGTGGAGACCGCGATGCTGATCAGGATGGCGCCGGGCACCTTGCGGATCAGCAGGATCAGGGTCAGCAGCAGGCCGACCACGAAGATCAGCACCGGGAAGCCGAGCAGGTGCCCGTTGCCGCCGAGCTGGAGCGGGACCGTGGTGTGGGCGGCGTCCGGGATGCGGCTGACGAAGCCGGAGTCGACCAGGCCGACCAGGCTGATGAACAGGCCGATGCCGATCGCGATCGCCTTGCGCAGACCGAGCGGCACGGCGTTCATGACCCGCTCGCGCAGACCGGTGGCGACCAGCAGCATGATCGCGAAACCGGCCAGCACGACCATGCCCATGGCGTCCGGCCAGGTCATCTTGGGGGCGAGCTGGAGCGCCACGATCGTGTTGACGCCGAGGCCGGCGGCCAAGCCGATCGGGACGTTGCCGATGACACCCATCAACAGGGTGGTCAGACCCGCGGTCAGCGCGGTCGCGGTGACCAGCTGGCCGCTGTTCAGGTGGGCCCCGGTGACGTCGGTGCCGCTGGCCAGGATGATCGGGTTCAGCACCAGGATGTACGCCATGGTGAAGAAGGTGGCGACACCACCGCGGATCTCGCGCGGCAGGGTGGAGCCCCGCTCGCTGATCCGGAAGAAGCGGTCGACGGCGCTGGTGGGGGGCTTCGGCGCGGCGTCGGCGGGTTCGGGCGACTCGGTGGTCGGCTGGACCACAGGCATGTGCGTGCGTCCTCTGTGGGGGAGCTGAGGAGAGGGAGGGGACGCCCGGGGCGACGATGGCCGGGCGCAGATCTTTAAGTATGGTTTCCCGATCGCACACGCGCTATCTTCGCGCGTAGAGCCCGCATGGGGCCGAGGGGCCCGCACAGCCGCCCCCCGCACCGTACGCTAGGCCCCATGCCCAAGACGCCACTGCACCCCTCGCCCCCTCCGCTGGAGGCCAACGACGTCGCCATCGTCGGCGGCGGCACGGTGCTGTGGTTCGTCGCCTTCCTCGCCCTGCTCCCCTTCCAGGGCACCCTCTCCGCGCACGGCCACGGCACCTGGCCCTGGATCTGCCTCTCCGGCGGCCTGCTCGGCCTGATCGGCCTCTGGTACTGCCGCGCCCGCCGGGACGCGATCGCCCGCGGCCGCGCCGCCGAGGCGGCCGCGCACAAGGCCGAACACACGGCCGAGCGCCCGGCTGAACACCCGGCCGAGGACAACGGCCAGAACCCGGCCACCCGGTCGGACTGAATAGTCCTTTAGTAGCACGCACCGGGCATAAGGCACCCGTAGAGTCGGTGCCATGACGCAGCCTGCCCAGCCAGCGGAAGAGCGGCCGAGCGACCGAGACCGCCCGGACGGAGCGCACCCCCTCGGCCTGCTGCCCGGCCGGCGCGGCGGCCTGACCGCCGCCGAGGTGGCCGAGCGGGTCGCGCAGGGCCGGGTCAACGACGTCCCCGTGCGGTCCAGCCGGTCCACCAGGGAGATCGTCCGGGCCAACGTCTTCACCCGCTTCAACGCCATCATCGGCGTGATGTTCGGCATCATCCTGATCGTCGGTCCGCTCCAGGACGGCCTGTTCGGCCTGGTCATCGTGGCCAACACGGCGATCGGCATCATCCAGGAGCTGCGCGCCAAGAAGACCCTGGACAGCCTGGCCCTGATCGGCGAGGCCCGCCCGCAGGTCCGCCGGGACGGCGCCGTCCAGCAGGTCGGCGTCTCCGAGATCGTCCTCGACGACACCGTGCTGCTCGGCATCGGCGACAAGGTGATCGTGGACGGCGAGGTCACCGAGGCGGACGGCCTGGAGATCGACGAGTCGCTGCTGACCGGCGAGCCCGACCCGGTCCTCAAGCAGCCCGGCGACCACGTGATGTCCGGCAGCTTCGTGGTGGCCGGCGCCGGCGCCTTCACCGCCACCAAGGTCGGCCGCGAGGCCTACGCGGCCCAGCTCGCCGAGGAGGCCAGCAAGTTCACCCTGGTGAAGTCGGAGCTGCGCACCGGCATCGACAGCATCCTGCGGATCATCACCTACCTGCTGATCCCCACCGCCCTCGGTCTGATCATCAGCCAGCTGGCCGTCGAGGGCCGGGACTGGCGGGAGGCCGTACGGCGCATGGTGGCCGGCATCGTGCCGATGGTCCCCGAGGGCCTGGTGCTGCTGACCTCGGTCGCCTTCGCGATCGGCGTGGTCCGGCTCGGCCGCAAGCAGTGCCTGGTCCAGGAGCTCCCGGCGATCGAGGGCCTGGCCCGGGTGGACACCGTCTGCCTGGACAAGACCGGCACCCTCACCGAGGGCGGCATGGACGTGATCGACCTGCGGGTGCTCTCCGACGGGGAGCCCGCCGCCGTCGCCCCGGAGACCGTCAAGCACGCGCTGGCCGTGATGGCCGGCGCCGACGCCCGGCCCAACCCGTCCATGCAGGCGGTCATCGACGCGTACGGGCGCGGCGACGCCGACGCCTCCTCGGGCCGCGACGGCTGGCGGGTGATCGAGGCGATGCCCTTCTCCTCCGCCCGCAAGTGGAGCGGGGTACAGCTGCTGGAGCCACAGGGCGGCGAGGCCAGCTGGCTGCTCGGCGCGCCCGACGTGCTGCTGCCCGCCGGGCACCCGGCCCTGGCCGAGGTGGACGAACTGGGCGCCCGCGGCCTGCGGGTGCTGCTGCTCGGCCGCACCACCGTCCCGCTGGACGCCCCCGACCCGGCCGCCGACCTCACCCCGCTCGCCCTGGTGGTGCTCCAGCAGCGACTGCGCTCGGACGCCGCCGAGACCCTGCGCTACTTCGAGGGCCAGCGGGTCCGGGCCAAGGTCATCTCCGGCGACGCGGCGGTCTCGGTCGGCGCGGTGGCCGGCCACCTGGGCCTGCCCGGCGCCGACCACCCGTTGGACGCCCGCACCCTGCCCGCCGACCCGGAGGAGCTCGCCGAGACCGCCGACCGGACCAGCGTCTTCGGCCGGGTCACCCCCCAGCAGAAGCGCCAGCTGGTCGGGGCGCTGCAGTCCCGCGGCCACACCGTCGCGATGACCGGCGACGGCGTCAACGACGTGCTCGCGCTCAAGGACGCCGACATCGGCGTGGCGATGGGCACCGGCTCGGACGCCACCAAGGCGGTCGCCCAGATCGTGCTGCTGAACGACTCCTTCGCCTCGCTGCCGTCCGTGGTCGCCGAGGGCCGCCGGGTCATCGGCAACATCGAGCGGGTCGCTTCACTCTTCCTGGTGAAGACCGTCTACTCCGTCCTGCTGGCCCTCCTGGTGATCTTCACCCATTCGCCGTACCCGTTCCTGCCCCGGCACTCCACGGTGCTGTCCTCGCTGACCATCGGCATCCCGGCGTTCTTCCTCGCGCTCGCCCCCAACAACGAGCGGGCCCGCACCGGCTTCGTGAAGCGGGTGCTGCGGCTGGCGATCCCCGGCGGCGTCATCGCCGGCACCGGCACCTTCGTCGCCTACACGCTCGCCCGCACCGACCACGCGACCGACCTCAAGGCCGACACCAGCGTGGCCACCCTGACGCTCTTCCTGATCGCCATCTGGGTCCTCGCCATCGTCGCCCGCCCGTACAACTGGTGGCGCCTGCTGCTGATCGGCAGCATGTGCGGCGCCTTCGCGCTGGTGCTGGTGGTGCCCCCGCTGAAGACCTTCTTCGACCTCTCGCTGGTCGGCTTCCGCGACCCGCTGACGGGCGTCGCCATCGCGGTGGTCTGCGGCATCGCCCTGGAGATCACCTGGCGCGTCATGAAGCGCCGCGGCATGGAGTGACGCCGCACGCGGTGCCCCCGCGGGCCCGCCGCTCGGGGCGGGCCCGCGGGGCGCGGCTCAGCCCTCGAAGTCCCGGGCGGCCGACAGCTCGTAGGCGCGGTCCGGCTCGCTGAGGGCGGCCAGCACCTCGAAGCGGCGGTGCCACTGCCCGACCGACCAGGCCAGCCCGGCGGCGAGGCCCTCCGGGGTGGCCGCGTGCAGCAGCCCGGGCACCGGCGGCACCTCGAACTCGTCGTCCTCGTCGCCGGCCTCGGCCAGCTCCGGGTCGTACGGCGGCTCCGGGGCCCGCGCCCCGGTGTCCCAGCGCCAGTCCACCGCCGCCTCGCCGCCGTCCGGCCCGACGACCAGCAGCTCCTCGTGCTCCTCGTACGCCACCGGGCAGCCGGGCAGCAGCTCCCGCACCACCGCCGGCACCCGGTGCAGCGCGCCCTCGGACAGCACCCGGCCGCCCGCCACCTCGCTGGCCAGCGACACGTGCAGCCGCTCGGCGAGGTCGGCGGCCAGCGCCGGGGCGACCGGCAGCAGCGGGTACGGGTGCAGCAGCTGGACCAGGTCGGGGGCGTCGGCGACGACCGCCTCGGCGGCGTCCACCACCACGGTGTGGGCCGGCCGGCGCCCGGTCTCCGGGTCCAGCGGCGGCAGCGCCCGCACCACGTCCAGCGGCTCGATCCGCTCGCGGTCCACCCGGGCCAGCGCGGTGTGGATGCCGTGCAGCTGGCGGTGGCCGACCTCGGCGTCCGGGTCGGTCATCCGGTCCAGCACCTCGTCGGGACCGTGCGGCTCGGCGAGCAGCGCGGCCAGCGTGGTGCGCACCCCGAGCGCGTGCAGGAACTGCTCGTCCAGGGTGGTGCGGGCCTCGTCGTACAGGCCGCGCAGCAGCGGGTCCGCCCCGGCCGCGCGCAGGCCGGCCGGCTCCCGGCCCGCCAGCACCGGGTGGTCGCGCAGCCACCACGCGGTGTACGGCGGCAGGTCGGCGTACGAGCCGTCCGGCAGCAGGGTGCGCACCGGGCCGACCACGGCGTCCCGATACGGCGGGCGGGCCAGCGCGGCGAGCGCCTCCGGCCAGGCGTCGTCGTCCACCAGGTCGAGGTCGCGCACGGCCAGCAGCTCGGCGGCCACCGGCGGGACGCCGATCGCCTCGTCGGCCTGCAGCGCCTCCAGCGCGTCCTCGGCCCACTCGGCGAGCCCGTCCGGGGCCTCGTCCAGCAGGCCGGTGGGGTGGCCGCCGGCCGCGCGGTCGGCGGGCGCGGTCGGGTCGAGCCGCTCCAGGTCGTCCGGGTCGAGCACCACGTCCTCGGCGCGCACCAGCACGAAGTCGGCCAGCACGCCGACGGCGGCGAGCACCTCCGGGCCCCAGCGCTCCAGCAGCTCGTCGTCCACCCAGCCGGCGTCCTCCTCGCGGGCGAGCGCGGCGAACGGGCTTCCGGGCAGCACGAGTTCGCCGGCCCGGGCGGGCTCGCCCTCGTCGTCGAGCAGCGCCAGCCGGGCCAGCCACGGGTGGGCGCCCGGCTCCGGCGCGGCGACCTTCACCAACGCCAGGACGGCGTCGGCGAGTTCCAGCGCCGCGTCCAGGTCGTCCTCGGCCAGCTCGTAGGAGCGGGCGACGGCGGCCCGCACCTCGGGGGTGTCCAGCACCCCGGCCGGGGTGGCGGTGCCGGCGCCGAGCTTGGCCAGCAGCGGGTGGGCCGCCTCGGGGTGGGCCAGGCGCAGGTCCAGCGCGGCGAGCGCGCCCGCCAGCGACTCGGGGTAGCCCGGGAAGGCCGCCCAGTCGGCGTCCTCGGAGGGCAGCAGGACGCGCCGCGGCCCGGTGACCGTCCGCCCGTCGGCCAGCGGGACGGGCAGCGCGCCGAGCGCCTCCGGGTCGGCCGCGCCGAGCGCCGCGTAGAGGTTGCGCCACCACGCGGGTTCGCGGTCCAGGCCGCCGAGCTGGTCCACCACCTCGGCCAGCGGCACCCGGCGCACGTTCAGCACCCGCAGCTCGGTGCGGCGCTCCAGGCCGGCCGGCAGCAGCCCGGGGAAGATCGGCGAGAGCGCCTCGACCACCGAGCCGTCCGCGCCCTCCAGCAGCGTCGCGTCCCGGGGCCGCAGCGCGGGCGTGCCCTCCTCGACCGGCGCCGGGTGCGGCAGGAACGGCGTGCCGGGCAGCCGGGACAGCACCGCGGCGCGCAGCGCGTTGTCCAGCGCGCCCTGGCCGAGCGGGACCGGAACGAGACCGAGGGAGCCGAGATCGGCGCCGCGGGCGCGCAGCAGCTCGGCGTAGCTGTCGGCGGCGCGCTCGGTGAGGAAGTCGGCCAGCGGGCCGGGGGCGACGTGCCGGCGGGTGGAGTCCAGCGGGTAGGAGGCGATCAGCAGCGCGGGCAGACCGACCGGCTCGTCGCTGGGGGTCGGCGCGTGCAGCACGGAGGCGATCGCGGGCCGCTGCGGGGCGCCGTCCGGGCCGACCGGGACGGCCCAGGTCACCGTCCAGTACGGGCGGGAGCGTTCCTCGGTGGGCCGGTCGAGCAGCAGCTCGGCCGCGAGCGTGCCGGAGGCGCCGACGGTCTGCCAGACCGTCCGCCGCGGCCGGCCGCCCGCGTCGTCGGTGACGGTGACCTCGGTGACCCCGTCCGGGCGGGCCTCGGCGGCCTCCCGGGTGAGCGTGCGGGTGCCGTCCGGGGTCTCCACCACGACCTCGCGCAGGCCGGGCAGGGTGAGCAGCAGCGCGTCGTCGATCCCGGCCAGCAGACGGCGGGTCAGGTCCTCGGCGGCGGCGTCCCGCAGCGGCAGTACCACCACCGTGTCGTAGCCCGCCGGGGCCGGCCCCTCGGCCGCGAACGGCAGCCGCAGCAGCGGCACGTGGCCGTCCCGGCGGCGCAGCTCGTCGGCCAGCTCGGGCTGGGCCCCGGCCAGCGCCCGGGCCTCGCCGAGCGACCAGCGCACCCCGCCGGTGGCGCTCAGCACGGCGGGCTCGTCGGTGACGGCGAGGACGGCGGCGAAGCCGACCCCGAACCGGCCGACGGCGGGCTCCTCGCCGCGCTTGGAGGAGGCGCGCAGGGTGGACAGCGACTCGACGGCGGCCTCGTCCAGCGGGGCGCCGGTGTTGGCGGCGGCGAGCACGCCGTCGGCGAGGGTCAGCCGCAGCCGGCCGGGGCCCTGGCCGGCCCGGACCGCGGCGTCGGCCGCGTTCTGTGCCAACTCGACCACCAGGCGGTCCCGGTAGCCGCCGAGTGCCAGCTCCTCCTCGGCGTTGGCGTCCTCCCGGAACCGGGCCGGCGAGGCGGCCCAGGCGGCCAGCACCCGTCGGCGCAGCGCGGCGCTGCCGAAGGGGTCCGCGAGGTGCTCGTCCGTGCCGCTGCCGATGATCCGAGGTTCCACTGGACCTGCCGCCTTCCGCTGCCCTGTTCGTCGTAGGGCATTCTTCCCTGCCCCACTGACTGCTCCCGACCACGCACCCCGCCGTCGGCGGCCCCGGCGGCCCTCCCACCGCCCGAATAGCACCTCCGCCCGGAAAACACCGCCGCCCGGAAAACACCGCGGCCCGCGCCGGTCGGTGACCGGGCGGGCCGCGGAGGGCACGGGCTCAGGAGTGGCCGAGCTCCTCGGCGGGGGCGTCGGGCTCGACGGAGCCGGAGGCGCGGTCGGGGTGCAGCGGCAGCGGCTCGACCACCAGCTCGTCCAGGATCAGCTCGGACGGCGCCGGCGGGGCCGGGATCACGGCCGCCTCGGAGTGCCCGCCACAGCCGTACGCGAAGGAGACGATCTGGCCGTCGGCCGGGCCGAACTCGTTGCCGCACACGCCGAAGGCCTGCCCGAGCGAGCCGCCGATCGGAACCAGGAAGCCACAGCTCGCGCACGAGGCCGGGGCGGCCTGCGCCATCGCGGTCTGCGGGCCGTGGGACTTCTCCCAGCGCTCGGCGGCCAGGTGCATCCCGAGCCGGGAGAGCACCCGGCTGCGGCCCAGGCCCAGTTCCTCGGCGACGGCGTTGATCCGGGCGCGGGCCGGGGCGGGCTGGACGTGCGGGTCGGTGACGACCATGTCGTCCTCGTCCGCCAGAACGGCCGCGGAGTTCGGCGCGGGCTCGTCCTCGCCCGTCCAGCCGGGCTCCAGCCGCAGGTCGTCGGCGCCGGTGGGCAGCAGGTCGCCCGGGCCCATGTCGCCGGGGCGCAGCCGATCGCTCCACGGCACCCACTCCGGGGCGAGCACCGCGTCGTCGCCGGGCAGCAGCACGACCTCGTCCAGGGTGACGTTCTTGGCGCGCGGCGCACGCGCGACGGTGACCGCCCAGTGCCAGCCGCGGTAGGCCGCGTCAAGGCACTCGAAGGTGTGGGTGACGACGCGGTCGGCGTCCGCCTGGACACCCAGGTGCGGCCCGACGGCCTCCGCACCGACGGCCTCCTCGGCGGCCTGGCGGGCGAGTTCGACGGCCTCGGCACAGAGCCGGTCGGGGGTACGGCTTCGCATCGCAGCACTCACGGCGTCGATTCTCTCCCAGTTCTTCTGTCGCCCACGGCGTGTTGCCTGTTCCGTCGCGGCTAGGTGTCCCTCGTCCATTCTGCGCGACCTGGAGCCCCCTCGGGTACCGGCCGCGCCGCTCGACCGGCCTGCCGGCGCCCCGGCGCTCCGGCGGGTCGACCCTGGGCAGGCTACCCGCCGGTCGGTGCCCCGGCACAGTCCGGGGCGGACACGGCCGTTTCCGGGCCGCGCCGAGCGGGGCCCGGTCCCGCGTCGACTCGGCGATTCTGGGGCAGGATGGGGCTTGTGGCGGACCCCGAACCGTCGCAGCACGTACTGCGTGTCCCGCAGGCCGGCAGCCCCGACCAGACGGACGCCGTGCCGCGGCAGCAGCCTCCGGTCCCCGGCGCGGGCGAACCGCCGCCGGCGGACGGCGCCGAGGCGTCCGCCGAATCCGCGGCCCGGTCCGCGGCCGGGCCCCCCGACACCCTCGACGCCCTCGACCCGGCCCCGGCGGAACCGCGGGAGCCTGAGGAGCTGGAGGAGCCGGAGGAGCCGGAGACCCCCGAGCCCCGCCGGCACTTCCTGGTCCGCACCGCCTCCGCCGCCGGCTCCCGCACCGGCAAGGTGGTGCACGGCACCGGCCGCCGGATCCGCCGGGCCACCGCCGCCGAGGGCGCGGGCGAGTCCGGCCTCGCGAAGCTGATCGAGCTGCACGCGCTCAACTCCTTCGGCGACATGCTGATCACCGTCGCACTGGCGTCCACCATCTTCTTCTCGGTGCCCACCGCCGAGGCCCGCGGCCGGGTCGCGCTCTACCTGCTGATCACGATGGCCCCGTTCGCGCTGCTGGCGCCGGTGGTCGGCCCGCTGCTGGACCGGCTGCCGCACGGCCGCCGGGCCGCCATGGCGACGGCCATGCTGGCCCGGGCCGTGCTGGCCTGGACGATGGCAGGGGTGATCGCGGGCGGCGGCATCGCGCTCTACCCGGAGGCGCTCGGCGTGCTGGTCGCGTCCAAGGCGTACGGCGTGGTGCGCAGCGTGGTGGTGCCCCGGCTGCTGCCGAGCCGGCTGTCCCTGGTGAAGGCGAACTCCCGGGTAACCCTGGCCGGGCTGCTGGCCACCGGCGTGGCGGCCGCGGTCGGCGGGCTGCTGCACCTGCTCGGGCCCGGCTGGCCGCTGCGCGGGGCCTTCCTGGTGTTCGTGATCGGCACCCTGATGGCCTTCCACCTGCCGCCCGCGGTGGACTCGGCCAAGGGCGAGCAGCGCGCCGTCCTGCACGCCGAGGTGCACGGCGAGGGCTCGCACCTGATCCCCCACAGGCCGCCGCCGGTCAAGGCCTCGCTGCGCACCGTCGGCCCCTCGGTGATCCTGGCGCTGCGGGCGATGTCGGCGATGAAGTGGCTGGTCGGCTTCCTGGTGATGTTCCTGGCCTTCCTGCTGCGGGAGGAGCCGATCGGCGGGCTGCGGCCGACCGCGGCGCTGGGCCTGGTCGCACTGGCGGCCGGGACGGGCAACGCGCTGGGCTCGGTGCTCGGCTCCTGGCTGCGCACCCGGGGCCCGGAGGCGACGGTCACCGCGATGCTGCTGCTGGCGACCTGCGTCACGGCGGCGGCCGCGCTCTGGTACGGCGTGGTGACGGTGGTTCTGGTCGCCGGGACGGCCGGGACGGCGGCCTCGCTGGGCAAGCTGGCGCTGGACGCGCTGATCCAGCGGGACGTCCCGGAGGCGGTGCGGACCTCGGCGTTCGCCCGTTCGGAGACCCTGATGCAGCTGTCCTGGGTGGCCGGCGGCGCGGTCGGCATCCTGCTGCCGCTGAACGGGAAGCTGGGCCTGTCGATCGCCGCCGGGGTGGTCGGCGTGGTGCTGCTGTGGACGCTGCGCTCGCTGTTCCGGGTGGGCCTGCGGCGGCACCCGGCGGCGCCCCGGGTGGCCTGACCGGGGCCCGGTGACAACACGCGGTGCCGACCCCCGCGTCGCGTGATCGGCCAGGCCCGGTAGATTCTGACGCATGAGCCTCAATTCCCGTGCCATCGCCGCCCTCGGCGCCGTCGTCGTGGTCGGCGCCGCCACGGTGGGCACCTCCGTCGCCATCGCCGCCGGCCAGACCGAGCACAGCTCCCACCGTGCCACCCTCACGGTCGGCAACTCCTCGATCGTCGCGGACCCGCTGTGCTGGAACGGCGGCAGCCCGATCACCGAGGACCTCCAGGAGCAGTGCCAGGACAAGGCCACCGAGGCCCTCAAGAACGGCACGCTGCCCACCAGGGACGTGGTGGGCAGCGACCGGGTCGGCGTCGGGGTCTCCCCGAACGTGGCCGAGACCGGCTGGTGGGCCTTCACCAACGGCGGCTCGACCGGCCAGGGCGGGCGCTTCAGCCTGTTCTCGTACGCCAAGGGCCCGACCTGGTCGGGTTCCCAGCAGGCGAACAAGGTGCTGAACGCCAGCGGCAAGACCCTGGTCACCGTGGTCGAGGGCGACAAGAACTCGGACAACCCGGTCGCCGTCTGGTACTTCCAGCTGAACACCCAGGACAGCTGACGGTCCTGCGATGACCGCGCACGCCGTCACCGACGGCCAGGACGAGCAGTCGGGCCCCGCGCGGGCCCGGCTGCTCGTCGTCGTCGCGGTGGCCGCCGAGGCCGAGGCCGTGCTCCGCGGCCTGCCCGGCGGGTCCGCCGCGCTGCCGCTGCCCGGCGGCACGCTGCACCGGGCCGAGCGGGTGCCGGTGGACGTGCTGGCCGCCGGGGTCGGCCCGGCCGCCGCCGCGGCCGGCGCCGGCGCCGCGCTGGCGGCCCACCCGTACGCCCTGGCCGTCTCGGCCGGGATCGCCGGCGGCTTCGCCCCGCTCGCCCCGGTCGGCGCCACCGTGCTGGCCGACGCGATCGTGGCCGCGGACCTCGGCGCCCAGACCCCCGACGGCTTCGCCGACGTCACCGAGCTGGGCTTCGGCACCGTCCGGCACACCCCGCCCCCGGCCGCCGTCACCCTGGTCGCTCGGGCGCTGGGCCCCGGCCTCGCCGTCGGCCCGGTGCTGACCGTCTCCACCGTCACCGGCAGCGCCGAGCGGGCCGCCGAGCTGGCGGCCCGCCACCCGGGCGCCGCCGCCGAGGCGATGGAGGGCTTCGGCGTGGCCGAGGCCGCCGCCCGGTACGGCGTGCCGGCCCTCGAACTGCGCACCGTGTCCAACCCGGTGGGCCCGCGCGACCGGTCCGCCTGGCGGATCGGCGAGGCGCTGGCCGCCCTGGAACGGGCCTTCGCCGCGCTGCCCGTCCGGGAACTGGCCGCGGCGCACGAACCGGCCGCGCGGCACGAACCGATCAAGGAGGCCGGCCGTGGCTGAACGGCTGAGCATCGCGTACTCGCCCTGCCCGAACGACACCTTCGTCTTCCACGCCTGGGCGCACGGCCTGGTGCCGGGGGTGGACGCCCCCGAGGTGACCTTCGCCGACATCGACGTCACCAACGGCCAGGCCGAACGCGGCGAGCTGGACGTGCTGAAGATCAGCTACGGCGCGCTGCCCTGGGTCCTGGACGAGTACACCCTGCTGCCCTGCGGCGGCGCGCTGGGCCGCGGCTGCGGCCCGCTGGTGCTCACCCTGCCGGGCGTGGACTCCCCCGCCGACCTCGCCGGGAAGACCGTCGCGGTGCCCTCCGAGCGCTCCACCGCCTACCTGCTGTTCCGGCTCTGGGCGGCGCGGGCGGTGCCGGGCGGGTTCGGCGAGATCGTCGTCCTGCCGTTCCACGAGATCATGCCCGCCGTCCGGGACGGCCGGGTGGACGCCGGCCTGGTGATCCACGAGGCCCGCTTCACGTACCGGCAGTACGGCCTGCACAGCCTGGCCGACATGGGCGAGGCCTGGGAGCGGGAGACCGGCCTGCCGATCCCGCTGGGCGCGATCGTCGCCAGGCGCTCGCTCGGCGCCGAGCGGCTGCGGGAGATCTCCGACGCGATCCGCGCCTCCGTCCGGCAGGCCTGGGCGGACCCGGCGGCGAGCCGCGAGTACGTGCTGGCGCACGCCCAGGAGATGGACCTGGCCGTCGCCGAGCAGCACATCGAGCTGTACGTCACCGAGTTCTCCGAGGACCTCGGCGAGGAGGGCTACGCGGCCGTCCACGCGCTGCTCACCCGGGCCGCGGCGGAGGGGCTGGTGCCCCCGCTCGACCCGGGTGCGCTCGCGTTCTAGCCGGCTCGCGTTCCCGCGTGCCCGTCGGTCAGACGTCGAACTGGTCGGCCACCGCGCGCAGCAGGCCGGCCAGCTTCTGGCCGGTCGGCTTGGCGGGGTAGCGCCCGCGCTGCAGGCCGGGCAGCACCGCGTCCAGCGTGGTGATCAGGTCCTGGACGATCGGTGCCATGTCGTCGGCGCTGCGGCGCTGGGCGGCGGCCACCGAGGGCAGCGCGTCCAGCAGCTGCACGGCCATCGCCTGGTCCCCGCGGTGGCCGGCGACCACGCCGAACTCGACCCGCTGACCCGGCTTCAGCGACGTGACACCGGCGGGCAGCGCCTTGGTGTGGACGAAGACGTCGCCGCCGTCGTCGCGCGACAGGAAGCCGAAGCCCTTCGTCTCGTTGAACCACTTGACCTGGCCGGTGGGCATCTCGAACAGTCCTCGAATGGGTGTGAGGGATCCCGGCCCTGGCCGGGGATCACTGGGTGGTGGGGAAAGGCGACCGACCCCGCTTCGGCGCCCGCGGGCGCTCGTGGTCGGTCGCGGTCAGGAGCAGACTAACCGTCCGTCACTGCCTCATCCGCGTTCCGCGAGGGATCCGCGTTCCGAGGCCCGGTCGGGGCGGCGGGAACGGGATCTCGCGGTCACGGGCAACCCGGCGTCGGCACGGCCGTGGCGCGGCTCCGCGCGGTCCATCGGCTCACACCCCCGGGTCTGAGGACGCGGGGCGCACCTGTAGCGCCCCTCGGCATCCCGTGCATACCCCCGCTCAACAGGGATCAAAACGTTCAGCTGCCGGGAAACTGCGCAACGTGACCGACCCGCTCCGGTGGACCCGCCCGCGGGCCGCTCTGCCAGACTGGGATCAGTCCCGACCGGCCCGGAGGAGTGAGCAGACGTGAGCAGCCAGAGCGCCGACCCCGGTGACGTATACGTCAAGGCCGGGGCGATCGTCTTCGGCCTCGGGACACTCGCCACCCTGGTCACCTTCGTCCCGCTGTTCCTGCACCTGACGCCGCTGCCGACGGCCGCGTACTGGCTGAGCATGCTGATGCCGGCCGGCTTCCTGGCCGCGCTGACCGGGCTGCTGCTGAACGCCCGGGCCCAGCGCCGCCGGACCGGGCCCGTCGGCTCCTGACGGCCGCCGCGGGCCCGCGCGCTAGCCCCGCTCGGCCAGGTGCCCGGCGAGCCAGTCCGGGAAGCCGGTGAGGTCCGCCAGCACCACGTCCGCCCCCGCCTCGCGCAGCTCCCGCGCGTTGTACGGGCCGGTGGGCACGCAGACCGCGAGGGCGTCCGCGAACCGGGCGCCCCTGATGTCGCCGAGGTGGTCGCCGACGTAGACGCTCGCGCCGTGCTCGCGCAGCGCCACGCCCTTGGTCTCCGCCCACAGGTCGCCGATCACGGTGTCCGCGGCCAGCCCGGCGTGCTCCAGGTGGAGGCGGGCGTTCGGCTCGTACTTGCCGGTGATCACCGCGACCCGGCCGCCGTGGGCGCGGACCGCCTCGACGGCGGCGTGCGCGCCGGGCAGGGCCACGGTCGGCGCGAAGGCGTGGTCCCGGTAGAGCTCGCGGTAGCGGTCGACGGCCCGCTCCACCTCGTCCTCCGGGAACCAGTTGCGCATCTCGTCCAGCAGCGGCGGGCCGAGCCGGGTGACCACCAGGTCGGCGTCGATGTGGGTGCCGGTCTCGGCGGAGAGCGCCAGGTAGGTGGCGCGGATACCCGGCCGGGTGTCCAGCAGCGTCATGTCGAGGTCGAAGCCGACGGTGAGCGGAGCGGGTGAGGTCGCGGGCATGCCGTCAGGCTACCCAACGGGGGCCACGGGCCACGAGGCAATTTGCCCGGGCTTCACGGGGGAACTTAGGTTTACCTGAGTTGTCTGCGGAGAGGGCCCATGACCGACACCAGCGCACCGCCCGGCGCGCCCCGCGCGCCGTACCGCGCGCCGCGGCGCCGAACACTGTGGTTCGCCGCCGCACTCGCCGTCCTGGCCGCCGCGGTGCTGCTCAGCCTGGCGGTCGGCAGCCGGACCATCCCGTTCGGCGGCACGCTGGACGCCCTGCTGCACGGCGGCGACACCGCCGACGCCGTGGTGGTCCGCGAGCTGCGGGTGCCGCGCACGGTCGTCGGGCTGGCCGTCGGCGCGGCACTCGGCCTGGCCGGGGCCGTCATGCAGGGCCTGACCCGCAATCCGATCGCCGACCCCGGCATCCTCGGCGTCTCCCAGGGCGCGGCGGCCGGTGTGGTGGTCGCCATCTCCGGCTTCGGCGTCTCCACCCTCACGGGGTACGTCTGGTTCGGCTTCGCGGGCGCGGTGATCGCCACCGTGCTGGTGTACGGGCTCGCCGGGCGCGGCCGGGGCGGGGCCACGCCGATCAAGCTGGCGCTGGCCGGCTCGGCCGCGTCCGCCTTCATCGCCTCGCTCAACACCCTGGTGCTGACCACCGACGCGGCCACCATGGACCAGTTCCGGTTCTGGCACGTCGGCTCGCTCTCCGGACGGACCTCGGACGTGGCCTGGCAGCTGCTGCCGTTCCTGGCCGTCGGCACAGTGCTGGTGGTCGCGGTGGCGCGCGGGCTGGACGCGCTGGCGCTCGGCGACGACACCGCCAGGGGGCTGGGCGCCAGGACCGGCCTGACCCGGGCGGTCGGCGCGCTCGGCGCGACCGTCCTGACCGGCTCGGCGGTCGCGGCGGCCGGCCCGATCGCCTTCGTCGGCCTCGCCGTCCCGCACGCGGCCCGCGCGGTGGCCGGCGCCGACCACCGCTGGATCCTCGCCTTCTCCGCCGTCCTCGGCCCGGCGCTGCTGCTGCTCGCCGACACCCTCGGCCGGGTCCTGTTCCCGCCGTCCGAGGTCCCGGCGGGCGTGATGACGGCCCTCGTCGGCGTCCCGGTGCTGGTGGCCCTGGTCCGCCGCCGGAAGGTGGTGGCGGCATGACCTCGGTGTCGCTGCGCGGCTACTCGACCGTCCGGGCCGGGCGGGCGTCCTTCCTGGTGCACCGGCGCTCGGTGGCCGTCACCGTCGGGCTGCTGGTGGCGCTGGCGGCGACCGCGGTGGCCTCGCTCTGCCTGGGCGAGTCCACGGTGGCGCCGGGCGAGGTGGTCAAGGTGGTGCTCGGGCAGCCGAGCCCGCACGAGCTGGTGGTCGGCGAGTTCCGGCTGCCCCGGGTGGTGGTCGGACTGCTGGTCGGCCTGGCGCTCGGGCTGGCCGGGGCGCTGATCCAGACCGTCGCCCGCAATCCGCTGGCCAGCCCCGACGTGGTGGGCGTGACCTGGGGCGCCACCGCGACCGTGGTCGGCCTGACGGCGTACGGCGTGGTCGGCTCGACCGGCCAGGCCCCGTACGCGGCGGTGGCCGGCGGTCTGGTGGCCGGGCTGCTGGTGTACGCACTGGCCTGGCGGCGCGGCCTGCACGCCCAGCGCTTCGTGCTGATCGGCATCGGCGTCAGCGTCGCGCTGTCCTCGCTGACCTCCGTCTTCCTCACCAAGGGCGACGGCTTCCAGGCCCAGGCCGCCAAGGTCTGGATGACCGGCAGCCTGAACGGCGCCGGCTACGACCAGGCCGACCGGCTCGCCTGGGTGCTGCTCGCGGCCCTGCCGGTCGCACTGTGGGCCGCCCGCGCCCAGCGGTCGATCTCCTTCGACGACGCCACCGCCGTCGGCCTCGGCCTGCGCCTGGACCGGATCCGCCTCGGCATGGCGCTGCTGGGCATCGTGCTGGCCTCGTGCGCGGCCGGGGCCGCCGGGCCGGTGGACTTCGTCGCGCTGATGGCCCCGCAGATCGCGCTGCGGCTGGCCCGCTCGGCGCAGGTCCCGCTGTTCTGCTCGGCGCTGACCGGCGCGCTGGTGGTGGTCCTCGCCGACCTGGTCGCCCGGCGGCTGCTGGCCCCGACGGAGCTGCCGGTGGGCGTGGTGACCGGCCTGGTCGGCGCGCCGTACCTGATGTGGCTGCTGATCCGATCCCGACGTGGAGGTTCCTGATGTCCGATCACCGCCTGGAGGCCCGGGGCCTCACCCTGGCCTACGAGGCGCGCACGGTCGTCGAGGGCCTGGACGTGAGCGTCCCGGACGGGCGGGTGACGGTGATCGTCGGCCCGAACGCCTGCGGCAAGTCGACCCTGCTGCGGGCCCTCGGCCGGCTGCTGAAGCCGGTCCGGGGCGCCGTGCTGCTGGACGGCGAGGAGCTGGCGCGGATCCCGACCAAGCGGATCGCCCAGCGGCTCGGCCTGCTGCCGCAGTCGCCGACCGCCCCCGAGGGCATCTCGGTGGCGGACCTGGTCGCGCGCGGCCGCCAGCCGCACCAGAGCTGGTGGCGGCAGTGGTCGCCGGAGGACGAGGCGGCGGTCGCGGAGGCGCTGGAGCGCACCTCCACCGCCGAGCTGGCCGAGCGGAGCATGGACGAGCTGTCCGGCGGCCAGCGCCAGCGCGCCTGGATCGCGATGGCGCTCGCCCAGGGCACCGACATCCTGCTGCTGGACGAGCCGACCACCTACCTGGACATCGCGCACCAGGTGGAGGTGCTGGACCTGGTCCGCCGGCTGAACGTCGAGCGCGGCCGGACCGTCGTCGCGGTGCTGCACGACCTCAACCAGGCCGCCCGGTACGCGGACCACCTGGTGGCGATGCGGGACGGCCGGGTGGTGGCGCAGGGCGCGCCCGGGGACGTGGTGACGGCCGAGCTGGTGCGGGAGGTGTTCGGGCTGGACTCGGTGGTGGTGCCGGACCCGGTGACCGGCACGCCGCTGGTCGTGCCGGGAGCCCCGTGGTCGGCGCTCACCCCGGACGGTGCTCCCGCCTGACGGCGTCCTTAACAGCACTTCAGCTGCCATTTCGGACATAATCGACGGCACCCCGACCCCGCCGCGACGCCAGAGGACCGCCGATGCCCCGGATCTCCCGCCGCACCCTCCTCACCGGCCTCGGCGCCGCCGCGCTCGCGACGGCCACCGGCTGCACCGACCGCCACCCGGCCCCGGCGGCCACGGAGGGCCTCGCCCCCGGCGCCACCCCTTCCCCGGCCCCGCTGCCGCCGGTGACGGTGGACGCCGCCACCGGGCCGGTGGTGGTGCCGGGCGCGCCGATGCGGGTGGTCGTGCTGGACACCGACGTGCTCGACTCGGCGCTGACCCTCGGCATCACCCCGGTCGGCGCCGCACTGCCGGCCCGCAACACCAGCTACCCCGGGTACTGGCCGGCCTCCCGGACGGCCGGGATCCGGCTGGTCGGCCCGGCGGGCGCACCCGACCTGCCGACCGTACGGGCGCTGCGGCCGGACCTGATCCTCTCCAACCAGGCCCGCGACGGCGACCGCTACGAGCAGCTGCGGGACATCGCCCCGACCGTGCTCACCCAGACCGCAGGGGCGCCGTGGAAGGCCGACTTCCAGCTGCACGCCGAGGCGCTGAGCCGGGAGGCGGCCGCGGCGGCCTTCGCCGGCTCGTACCAGAGGCACGTCGGGCAGGTGGTGCAGGCGCTGGCGGCGGCGAAGCTGTCGGGACGCAAGGTGAGCCTGGTGCGGTTCGTGGAGGGCGGCGGCATCCGGCTGTTCGGCCGGCAGAGCTTTCCCGGCACGGTGCTCGCCGACGCCCAGGTGGGCCGGCCGGACGCGCAGAACGTCGACCAGTCGGACTTCGAGATCCCGGCGGACCAGATCGCCAGGGCCGACGGCGATCTGCTGCTGTACGCGACGTACGGCGATCCGGGGCTCTCGGGCACCAGCGCGGTGCTGGCGAGCCCTGGTTGGCAGGCGCTGGGGGCGGTCAGGGGGCACCGGGCGTTCCCGGTGAACGACCAGCTGTGGTTCCAGGGGATCGGGTACACCGGCGCCAACTACATGCTGGACGAGCTGCAGCGCTTCCTCGGCGCCTAGACCCTAGGGCCGGCGCGCCCCCGCGTAGCGGGCCGGGGAGACGCCGACGGCGGCGGTGAAGTCCCTGGTGAGGTGCGCCTGGTCGGCGTAGCCCAGCTCGGCGGCGAGCCCGGCCAGGTCCAACCCGCCGTCCGCGGCGGCGCGTTCGGCGGCCTCGTGGAGGCGGGCGCGGCGCAGCACCCACTTCGGGGAGGCGCCGACGTACTCGGCGAACAGGCGCTGGAGGCGGCGGACCGTCAGGCCCAGCTCGGCGGCCAGCTCGTCCACCCGGCGGAGGTCCGGTGTGCCGGTGATCCGGTCCACCATCGCGGCGACCTCGGCGGCGGCCGGGTCGGGCGCGGGCAGCCGGGGGCGGAGGAAGGCGTCGGCGAGGGCGGCGAGGGCGGCGGGGCCGTCGGGCTCCCCGAGGATCTCCGCGTTGAGCCGGTCCGCCCCGGGCCCGAAGTACTCGGCGGCGGGCACCGAACGGTCGGCCAGGTCGCTCACCGGGTGCCCGGCGAGGGCGCGGAAGGCGCCGGCCCGGAAGCGCACGCCCAGTACGTGCCCGGCGCCCTCCAGGCGGCGGACGAAGAGCGAGCGGTCCACCCCGTAGACGCGTGCCCGCGGGGCCTCGAAGACCAGGTGGACGTTGGGGTGGGAGAGCACCTTCTGCTCGTACGGGGGCAGGCCGTGCAGGTCCCACCGGACCAGCCAGTAGTACTCGACGGACCGCGCCACGGCCGGGTCGGGCGCGAGCCGGTCCACGGTGATCAGCTCGGCCGCCCGGGCGGGGTGGAGCACCCCGCGGCCGAGGCCGGGAGCGTCCGGGGTGTCCGGGGAGTCCGAGGGTTCCGGGGAGTCCGGGGAGTCCGTGCCCATGCCGCCAGGCTAGCCGTCGCGTTTCTTCAAGACCGGCCGGCGCGGTCCGGCCCAGAATCGGCGCCATGAACGTCCACCCGATGCACCCGTTCCTCGCCCGCGCCGCCTCCCTCGCGGCCGGTGTCGCCGCCGCCGTCCCGGCCGACCGGCCGCTGGACGCACCGACGCCCTGCACGGAGTTCGACACCCGTGCGCTGATCAACCACTGGGTGCTCTACACCTCGCACGGCCTGGAGCACCGGGCCCGGCGGATCGAGCTGCCCGAGGAGCTGGGCTCGCGGGACTTCACCGCCGACGCCGACTGGCGCTCCGCCTACGCGGCCCAGCTGGAGCGCGCGGTCGCGGCGTGGGCGGACCCGGCCGCCTGGGAGGGGGACGTCGACCTCGGCGGCTCCCCGGTGCCGGCGGTCGGGATCGCCCGGATGCTGCTCCTGGAGCTGCTGCTGCACGGCTGGGACGTGGCCAGGGCGACCGGCGGGCGGATCGCGGTCGACGAGGAACTCGCCCTGCTGACCGGGGAGATCGTGGCGGAGAACGCCGAGCTGTACCGCCGGTACGCGGGCTTCGCCGAGTCGGTGGCCCTGCCGCAGGACGCCTCCGCGTGGGACCGCGCGCTGGCCGCCTCGGGGCGCGATCCGCGCTGGAAGGCCTGAGCCGCGACACCGGGCCCGCCCGTCGGCACTGCCGGCGGGCGGGCCCGGTGCGCGTGGGGGTGGGGCGTGTGGAGATGGGGCGTGTGGAGGTGGGGCGGGTTCCGTCAGGGAAGGGTGCCCGCGAGCTCACGCGAAGCTGAGCGCCGCCCGCAACCTGGCCACCAACAGCCGTACGGCCGGGGAGGGTTGGTCGTGACGGACGACCAGGCCGAGCCTGGCGCGGGTGGCGGCGTCGACCAGCGGGACGGCCCGCAGCCCGGCGCCCCCGGCGGAGGAGGCGCTGAGGACGGCCACGCCCGCGCCGCGCTCGGCGAGCCTGAGCAGCGCGACCGGGGAGCTGGCCTCGATGTCCACCCGCGGGTCCAGGCCGAGCAGGCGGCAGGAGTCCCGGTAGGCGGCGCGGATGCCGGTGCCCGGGGAGAGACAGAGGATCTTCTCGCCCCGCAGGTCGGCCAGTCGGAGCCGCGCCCGGTCGAGGGGGTGCCCGGCGGGCACGACGGCGGCGATCGGCTCGTCGACGGCGACGGTGGCCTCCAGCCCCGGGGAGACCTCGCCCGCGTAACCGATCAGGGCCAGGTCGAGGGAGCCCGCCAGGACCTGCGCCTGGAGGTCCTCGGAGTGCCCCTCGTGCAGGCTGAGTTCGATGCCGGGATGGCTGCGGCCGAGGTCGGCGACGGCGTCCAGGAACGGCGGGATCGAGCAGCCCGTGATCATGCCGAGCCGGACCCGGCCACGGACGGCGTCGGCGAACTCGGCGGCGGTGTGCCGGATGGCGTCGAGGGTGGCCAGGGCGTTCTTCGCCAGCGGGAGGACCGCCACCCCGGCCGGGGTGAGCCGCACCTGCCGGCCGGCCCGGTCGAGCAGCTGCTGGCCCAGTTCGCGCTCCAGCTTGGCCACCTGGGTGCTGATGCCGGACTGGCTCACGTGCAGCCGGGCCGCGGCCGCGGTGAAGGTGCCCTCGTCGACCACGGCGGCGAAGTAGCGCAGCTGGTGCATCTCCATGACAGCCGACGATATTCGACGGGACCCATAACTCGAAGAGATGGACACCATCCGATTCATCTGTTGGACGGATGGATGCGGGGCTCGGAGGATGGAGACATGACGACGAACACCGCGCGTGAGCTTGCCGAGACCTACTTCGCCGCCTGGGAGGCGGGCGACTTCGTGACCGTCCGGGGCCTGCTGGCCGACGACGTCGACTTCGTCGGCGCGCTGGGGACGGCCTCCGGAGTGGAGGAGGCGCTGGCCGGCCTGAAGGGGCTCGGGCAGGTGCTGGAGAAGATCGACGTGAAGGTCCGGGTGGCCGAGGGCGACGAGGTGATCACCTGGTTCGAACTGTGCACGAGCATCGCGCCGCCGGCGCCGACCGCGAACTGGATGCACGTCGAGGACGGGAGGATCACCCGGATCCGGGTCACCTTCGACCCGCGCGGACTGCTGGCCGGCTTCGGCGGCTGAGACGACTCACCCGAGCGGTCATCCCCCGCGGGCGACGCACGGTGGGGCGCGCTGCCACTGGAGTGAAGGACCCAACCGTTCCACTCCCCCTTCGGGAGCCCCACCACAGCGCATCGCGCTGTTCGGCGGCGAGCTGACCGCCTCGCCCTACCGCTCGGGCTTCCGGGTCACCGCCACCCTGCCGCTCTCGCCGCCGCCCGGCGCGAGGGGCTGACCGCCCCCGGGAACGGGACGGCCCGGCGGGGGCTACGGCGTTTCCCGCTTCTCCACGTACCTGGTGGTGAAGCCGAGGACCGCCACGTACCGCCCCTCGGCCGGCCTGGTGACCTCGCTCGGCCGCACGGGCTGCCAGGTCAGGTACTCGGACCGCTGCCCCTCGTCGTTCCGGTAGCGCCGGCTGCCGTACTTCTCGTACCAGTAGTCCTCGCCGGAGGTCAGGCGTTCGGGCCCCGGCGGCCGGGCGACGCTCACGACCAGCTCCGTCCGCACCGCCTCGTCCGTCGCCGCCTCGAACTCCACGGACGGGGTGATCGGCCTGGCCGCCGCTTCCTGCGCCTCCTCCGGGGCCGGGTCGGCGGGCGGCAGGCGGTCGTACTCGTCGGCCGCGACCAGGCCCTTCCACCGCTGCGAGCTCCGCCAGCCCTGGCCGTCCAGGTAGCCGTCCAGATCGGCCAGCCGGGCGCGGACGTCGGCCCCGTCGAAGGCCAGGTACACGTTCACGGTCCGCTCGCAGGCCGTCGGCAGCCACTTGCCCCGGATCCAGAGGTCGCCGCGGTAGTCGGTCCGGCACACGTCGACCGTGGACCGCCCCAACCCCTGGGCCCACGGCAGCAGTTCCGGCAGCCGGTCGATCCGGTCCGCCATCCGCTCCTCGGCCGCCCGGCGGGCCTCGGCGGTGTCCGCGGCCCGCGCCAGGCCCGGGACGTCCGGCGGGGCCGGAATGGCCGTGGCGCGGTAGAGCCGCCACCCCGCCCAGCTGCCGAACACGGCTGCCGCCCCGAGGACCGCGACCAGCACCCACCTCAGCCAGAACCGAACCACACCCACCCCCGGCGTCCGCCCACCCCCCACTCGGGCATCGTACGGGCGCGAACGCGCGCGCGGACGGGCGGTGCCGCCGGAAGCTGTCCCGCACGGGAAGTCGGCGGATCCGACTTCCCGTGCGGGACAACGGTGTTCAGGACCTCAGGGCCGCAGAATCTCAGGGCCTCAGAGCCTCAGAGCCTCAAGCCGCGGAAGCGGGGCCCTCACGCGCCCGGACCGGAACCGGCGCCCGAGCCGGAGCGGATCGGCTCACCCGTCCGGTGCAGGTGGGCGAAGATCTCCCGGTAGGAGCGGAACAGGCCCGTCTCGTAGTACGGGACGCCCTTCTCGGCGCAGAACTCCCTGGTGATCCGGGCCGCCCGCCCGAGGGCCGGGGTCGGCATGCTGGGGAACAGGTGGTGCTCCACCTGGTAGTTGAGGCCGCCCATCACCGAGTCGACGACCGGCCCGCCCCGGACGTTGCGCGAGGTGAGCACCTGGCGGCGCAGGAAGTCGAGCCTCATCCCGGGCGTCACCATCAGCATCCCCTTGTGGTTCGGGGCGAAGACGGAGCCCAGGTAGACGCCGAGCAGCGCCTGGTGCACGGCGAGGAAGGCGACCGCCTTGCCCGCCGGGAGCGCCGCGAACACCAGGCCGAGGTAGCCGGCGAAGTGGACCACCAGCAGCACGCCCTCCAGCACCGGGCGCTTCATCACGGGGCTGCGCAGCGCCCGGAAGCTGTTGAAGCTGAGGTTGAGGCCCTCCAGCAGGAGCAGCGGGACGAACAGGTACGCCTGCCGGCGGCCGATGAACCGGGCGAGGCCGCTCGCCTGCCGGGCCTGCCGCCCGGACCACACCAGGAGATCGGGGGCGACGTCCGGGTCCCGCTCCTCGTGGTTCGGGTTGGCGTGGTGGCGGGTGTGCTTGTTCATCCACCAGCCGTAGCTCATGCCCATCAGCAGGTTGGCGGCGATCCGGCCGCCGATCTCGCTCGGCACCCGCCGATCGAAGACCTGACGGTGCGCCAGGTCGTGGGAGAGCAGACCGATCTGGGCGAAGACGACGGCCATCGCCGCCGCCAGACCGAGCTGCCACCAGGTGTCGCCCAGCGCGAACAGGGCGCACCAGCCGCCGAGGAAGGCGGCGAGCACCAGGCCCGCGCGGACGGCGTAGTAGCCGGGGCGGCGGTCGAGCAGGCCCTCGGCGGCTATCCGGCGGGTCAACTCGGCGAAGTCGCTGCCGCCGCTCCCCGGCCGCGGGGCGGCGCGGGCGTCGGGCGCTCCAGGTACTTCGCGGACTTCGCGGACTTCGGGTGCTTCGGGTGCTTCGGGCGTCATCACGGGCTGCGCGGGCATGCCCAGAGTCTGGCCGTGACCGGCCGGCCCGCAGAACGGGGAAAGCACCCGTCCCGTACGGGTGTTAACCCCCTGCCCGCACGGGGTGCCAGCCCGCCGCGCCGCTCCGATGGCGGCCCGGCGGCCGGGCTGATCCGGCCTCCCGGTAATCGGCGGCGGCCGGACACGCCGGTCGTTCACGGGAAGTTCCCGCGCGCCGGCCGGGGACATCGGGCTCCCAGGGAAGCCTCCTGCATGACGGCCGCTCGATCAGAGCGGCCGCAGCACAGCACGGAGCCCCCCTCGTGCTCCCCTTCCCGCGCTTCGCCGCGCTCGCCGGCACGGCGATGCCCCTCGCCGCGCCGGTCGGCCCGGCGCCCACTGCCGTCGCCGGCGCCGCCGACACCAGGCCGTCCTGCGGCGCCGGGGACGGCCGGTTCCGGCTCGTCCAGCTGCTCTCGGGCGTCAAGGCGCTCCCCCTGAACCGAGACCCGCGGGCCTCGCCCCCTACAGCACGTCCCCCGGCCCGCCCAGGGCGGCGCGGACCAGGCGGATGACGGCCCCGGTGGCCACCGTCAGGTCGCCGGTGCCGCCCGACGTCCCCTCCTCCGCCTGCGCGATCTCCGCCTCCGTCGCCAGCGCGTCGTAGGTCTCGAAGGCGGTGAGGACGAACAGCAGGCTCGCCGCGTCCGGCGGGGCGGCGGACAGGCGGCCGACCAGGACGGCGGCTCCCTGGCGGCGGCGGGCGTCACGGTCGGCGATGACCCGGCCCACCTCCTCGTCGAGCGCGGCGAGCGCCCGAAGGCGGCGGGTGCAGACCCGGTCGAACGCCCAGAAGCCGCCCATCACCTCGACGAAGCGGTCCACCGCCGCCCAGGGGTCGGCCAGGGTGAAGGCCTCGGCGAGCCGGGCCATGCCGCCCTGCTCGGCGAGGGCGTCGCAGACCGCCTCCAGCAGGCCCGCCTTGGAGCCGAACTGGTAGTAGACGGTCGCCCGGGCGACGTCCGCGCGGCGGGCGACCGCGTCCAACGAGACCCCGCCGGTCTCGGCCAGGTGCGCGCGGGCGGCCGCGACGATCCGGGCGCGGGTCTCGTCGACCTCCGCCTGCCGCTGTCCCATCCGGTAGGACCGGGGGCTCATCCCGCTCGCCTCCACTCGTTCCGCGTGAACTGGCAGTATCGCCGATCGGTTCACCCGGACCGGGCCGCGCCCGCATCCGACCCGGCCGCCCCGGCGTCGGGTACGGCGCCCGCACCGGAGCCCGCACCGGAGCCCGCACCGACGCCCGGCCCGGCCGCACCGGGCGCCCGGCGGGACGGCCCCGCGGCTCAGAGCATGATCCTCCCGCCGCTGACGTCCAGGGTCTGCCCGGTGATCCAGGAGGACGCGTCGGAGGCCAGGAAGAGCGCGGCCGAGGCGATGTCCACCGGCTCGCCGAGCCGGCCCAGCGGGTGCGCGGCGGCGACCGCGGCCTGCACCTCGGGCGGCATCCGCGCGGCGGTCCGCTCGGTGCGGACGGCACCCGGCGCGACGGCGTTGACCCGTACGCCCTCGTCGGCGACCTCCAGCGCGAGGTGCCGGGTGAACATCAGCACCCCCGCCTTGGCCGTGGCGTACGCCGCGGAGGATCCGCCGGGCAGCCGGCCCGCCGTGGAGGCCATGGTGACGATCGAGCCGCCGCCGCGGACCAACAGGCCGGGCAGGAAGGCCCGGACGGTGAGGAAGGTGGCGGTGAGGTTGCCGTCCAGCACGGCCCGCCAGTGCTCCTCGGTCTCGTGGACGGTCGACACCGGGTAGCCGTCACCGCCGGCGAAGGCGGCCAGGACGGAGACCGGGCCGAGGTCCCGGCCGATCCTGGCGGCGGCGGAGCCGAGCGCCGCCGCGTCCGTGCAGTCGGCGACCAGCCCGAGTGCCCGGGCCCCCTCCGCCCGCAGCTCTTCGGCCACCGCCGTCAGCGCCGCCTCGTCGCGGCCGAGGACGGCGACGGCCGCGCCCTGCCGGGCGAAGGCGCGGGCGGTCTCCGCACCGATGCCACGGCTGCCGCCGGTGATCACGACCACCCGGCCGTCCAGATCGGGGTACTGAGCCTGTCGAACTCCCATGTCCCATCGCTCCTTTGGGCTTGCGCTCGGGATGTGCTGTGGTTCACTTGATTTCATTCATACAGCCCGTCTGAATGAATGACAACCACCGCCGGACCGGGGCCCGAGCCCAGGCCCGAGCCGAGCCCGAACCCCGAGCCCGAACCCCCGAGTCCCGGGCATCCCCAGGAGGAACCGATGAGGATCGCAGTCGTGGGAGCCACCGGGCGCACCGGCCGCCTGGTGGTCGACCTCGCGCTGGCCGCCGGACACACCGTGACCGCCGTCGCCCGCGACCCCGCCCGGCTGCCGGCCTTCCCGCACGGCACCCCGCTCACCGCACGGGCCGACGTCGGCCGGCCGGGCTCCCTGCACGGCCCGCTGAACGGCCAGGACGCCGTCGTCGCCACCCTCGGCACCACCGGTCGCCGGGCCACCTCCGTCTTCTCCGACGGCGCCCGCGAGCTGACCGCGGCGCTGCGGGACGGCGGCGCCGGACACCTGGTGACGATGAGCTCGGCGGGCCTGGACACCAGCCGGCTCCCGTTCGCCCAGCGGATGGTGGCCACGCTGGTGGTCGACCGGCTGTACCGGGAGATCCACCACGACCTCGCCCGGATGGAGTCAGTGCTCGCCGGGTCCGACACCGCCTGGACGGTGGTCCGGGTGCCGATGCTCAAGGACGGCCCGCCGGCCCCGGGCCCCCAGGTCTCGTACGACCGGCCGCTCCCCCGCGCCGGCACCGTCACCCGCGCCACCGTCGCCCGGTGGATCGTCGGCCACCTCGGCGACCCGGAGACCTTCCGCCGCCTCGTCCACCTCGCCGACGACTGACCCGGCCGCCGACTGGAGCATCACGGCGTCGGCTCAGGCTCCGACCGGCCTGGGAGGACCGCCGCTACGGCCCCGGCTCAGCCCTCCTGCGGCGGGCGGCGGCGCATGGCGAGCAGCAGCAGGACCACCGCCGACAGCACGGCGGACACCCGCAGCACGGTCGGGGCCGACGACCAGCTGATCTCGCCCAGCGGCGAGCCCGTCTGGAGGCCGCCGCCCTGTCCCCCGCCCTGCTTGGCCCGCTGCATGGAGTAGAGGGTGGTCGCGCTCATCGTGATCAGCGGAATGCCGAGGATCACGAACTTGCGCATCAGCTCGGAGATCCGGCGGGACAGGTACCCGAGGCCCCAGCCGGCCAGCATCGCCGGGAAGAACCCGGAGACCGCCCCGCCCACCAGCAGGAGGCAGGACAGCAGGATCAGCGGGGAGGGCTTGCGGGCGGACGCGTCCTTCTCCGCCACCTTGCCCTTGTCCTTGCCCCTGCCCCTGGCCTTGCGCCCGGCCTTCCCGGCCGGGGCCTGGGGCGGCACGGGGGGAGCGGCGGGGGCCGGGGCCGGCCTGAACAGGCCCCGGCGCGGCTTCTTCTTCAGGTCCGCGGGCTTCGCCGGCTCCGCCGCGGGCGCGGCCGCTGCCGCCTCCTCCTCGGCCGTGCGCTGCTCGGGGATCGGCTTCGGCCCGGGCCGCGGCCCGTCCGAGAAGTCGAAGAGCGTCATCGTCCACGGGCCGGTGCTCGACACCGTCGGCGGCGGGATCGCGTCCGACCGCTCCTCGACGGCGGCCAGGTCCGGCAGGTCCAGCGGCACCGACGGGATACCGGCCGCGCTCGGCGCCGGCGGGTCGTACACGCTGTCGGGGTCACGCTCCGGGGCGGGGGCGGACGGTGCCTCCGGGGCGGCGCCGGGCGCGGTCTCGCCCGGGCCGGCGTCCGGACCGGCCGCCGGACGGTCGGCCGAACCGCCGCCGGAACGCTCGCTCCACGGCCCGCTCTTGCGCCACCACTCGCCGTCCGTCACACCGACCACCCCGCCTCGCCCGTACCGGCCGCCACCGAACCGCCCTCGGCGTGACGCTACCCACCCCGCCCCCGCCCGCGCGAGTCCGTCCGCGCCCCCGGCGGTGCGTCGGAGGTACGGCGGCCGAGGGACACCGCGCCGTCCTCTCGCCCGACTAACCTAGGTCGAATGACCACACAGCAGGGCCCTCAACGCCGGGGCAGGTCCGCCACCGGCCCGCGCACCCTCGCCGAGGAGCTGCGCTCCCGTCCCGACGACGCGCTCGCCGCCCTGCTCCGCTCCCGCCCCGACCTGCTGAACCCCGTCCCCGGGGACCTCACCCAGCTGTCCGCCCGGCTCTCCTCGCGCGCCTCCGCACTGCGCGCCCTGGAGCGGCTCGACCGCTTCACCCTCCAGGTCGCCGAGGCGCTGGCCACCGCCCCGGACGGCACCTCGCTGAGCACCGTCCGCACCCTGCTGACCGGCCCGGCGAAGGTCAAGCCGCACCCCGGCGCGACCCCGCTCACCCCGGCCGACCGGTCCGCCGTCGCCACCGCCCTGCCGCGCGCGATCGCCACCCTGCGCGACCGGGCGCTGCTCTGGGGCCCGGACAACGGGCTGCGGCTGGTCCTCGCCGTCCGCGAGGCGCTCGCCCCGACCGCCACCAACCCGGGCCGCACCGGACTCGGCCCCACCCTCGCCGACGCCACCGTCGGCATGTCCCCGGCCCGGCTGCAGCAGCTGCTCGCCTCGGCCGGGCAGCCCGCCACCCCGGACCCGGTCAGCGCCATCGCCGCGCTCACCGCGCTGCTCACCGACCGCACCCGCTGCGCCGCACTGCTCGCCACCGCACCCGAGGCCTCGCTGCGGCTGCTGGAACGGCTGGTCTGGGGCCCGCCCACCGGCACCGTCCCGGACGCCACCCGCCCGGTCACCGCCGAGGACGCCCAGAGCCCGGTCGAATGGCTGCTCGCCCGCGGCCTGCTGCTGCCCACCAGCCCCGGCAGCGTCGTCCTGCCCCGCGAACTCGCACTGCACCTGCGCGGCGGCCGCACCCACCGCACCGTCGAACCGGTCCAGCCCGAGCCGGCGCCCGCCGCCGCCCCGCGCGACCCCCGGGCCGTGGACGGCGCCGCGGCCGGCCAGGCGCACACCGCGGTCAAGACCGTCGAGGAACTGCTGGACGGCTGGGGCCTCACCCCGCCGCCGACCCTGCGCGCCGGCGGCCTCGGCGTCCGCGACCTCAAGCGCACCGCCCAGGCCCTGGAGAACACCGAGCAGCAGACCGCCTTCTGGCTCGAACTCGCCTACACCGCTGGGCTGCTGGCCCCCGACGGCGAGGTGGACGAACACTGGGCCCCCACCCCGGGGTACGACGCCTGGCTGCACCTGGACACCGCCGAGCGCTGGTCCGTACTGGCCACCGCGTGGCTCGCCGCCACCCGCGTCCCCTCCCTCACCGGCACCCCGGACGGCCGGGGCAAGCCGCGCGCCGCCCTCGGCCCCGAACTCGACCGCACCCTCGCCCCGTCCGTCCGCCGCGCCGCCCTCGCCCTGCTCGCCGAACTCCCGCCCGGCACCCCGGCCACCGCCGAGGAACTGCTCCCCACCCTGCGCTGGCAGCGCCCGCTGCGCGGCGGCCCCACCGGCCCGGACGGCCGCGAACTGCGCGACGAGCTCACCGCCTGGACCCTCGACGAGGCCGAACTCCTCGGCATCACCGGCCGCGGCGCCCTGGCCGCCCCCGCCCGCGCGCTGCTCACCGCCGAGTCCGACCCGGCCGAGGTGCTCGCCCCGCTGCTCCCGCAGCCGCTGGACCACGTGATCCTCCAGCCGGACCTCACCGCGATCGCCCCCGGCCCGCTGCTCACCCCGCTCGCCCAGGCCCTCGCCCTGTGCGCCGACATCGAGTCCAAGGGCGGCGCCACCGTCTACCGCTTCACCCCGGCCTCGGTCCGCCGCGCCCTCGACGCCGGCCGCACCGCCACCGACCTGCGGACCTTCCTGGAGCAGCACAGCCGCACACCCGTCCCGCAGCCGCTCGCCTACCTGATCGACGACGTCGCCCGCCGGCACGGCATCCTGCGGGTCGGCGCCGCCTCCTCCTACCTGCGCTGCGACGACCCGTCACTGCTCGGCGAAGTGCTCGCCGACCGCCGCTCCGCCGACCTGCGGCTCCGGCTGCTCGCCCCCACCGTCCTCGCCGCCCAGGCCGCCCCGGACGTCCTGCTCGCCGCCCTGCGCGCCATGGGCTACGCCCCGGCCGCCGAGTCCGCCGAAGGCGACGTGCTGATCACCCGCCCGGACAGCCACCGCACCCCGCCCCGGACCGCCCCCGTGCCCGTCCCCGACGGGCCACCCACCCCCGACGACACCCTGCTCGCGGCCGCCATCAAGGCCATCCGGGCCGGCGACCGCGCCGCCACCGCCACCCGCCGCGAGCCCACCTCCGACCCGCGCCACCTCCCCCGCACCGCCGCCGCAGAGACCCTGGCCGCCCTCCAGACGGCCGTCCTGCTCGGCGAACGCATGTGGATCGGCTACCTCAACGCCGAGGGCATCGCCAGCCAGCGGATCATCGACCCGGTCAAGGTCGAAGGCGGCTTCGTCACCGCCTTCGACCACCACGCCGACGAACTCCGCACCTTCGCCCTGCACCGCATCACCGGCGTCGCGGAACTCGACGAGTGACCCCGGGGCGCTCAGTGCCCCTGCTGCGCCTCCTTCATCTTCTCCTGGACGGCCTGGTCCGCCAGGCTGCCGATCTGCCCCTGCCCGACCGGCATCGCACCCCCGGTGACGGTGTCCGCCAACAGGAACCCGGGCGCCGCGAGCAGCCCGCCGGGCCCCTCCCCGATGCCCGCGAGGGCATGCGCCGAACCGGCCGAGGACGCGGTGGCCGCGAAGGCCGAGCCCATCAGGGCGAGGGCGGTGAGAACACGCTTCGACTTCTTCATGGCCCGCTCAACGAGCGAGCACGCACCGTGGTCACTCCGAGCGGCCTCCCACGCAACCCCCGCGATGCGCGACACTGGAGGGTCTGCGTCAATCCACCCTGTCAGCCAGTGGAGGGCTCCCCCGCGTGAACGACGGACCGCTCATCGTCCAGAGCGACAAGACTCTGCTCCTGGAGATCGACCACCCCAAGGCCGCCGACTGCCGTCGCGCCATCGCGCCGTTCGCCGAGTTGGAGCGGGCGCCCGAGCACGTGCACACATATCGGGTGACGCCGCTCGGGCTGTGGAACGCGCGGGCGGCCGGGCACGACGCCGAGCAGGTGGTGGACGCCCTGGTGACGTACTCGCGCTACCCGGTGCCGCACGCGCTGCTGGTGGACGTGGCGGACACCATGGGCCGGTACGGGCGGCTCCAGCTGGTCAAGCACCCGACCCACGGGCTGGTGCTCACCACTACCGACCGGCCGGTGCTGGAGGAGGTGCTGCGCTCCAAGAAGATCGTCCCGCTGGTCGGCGCCCGGGTCGACCCGGACACCGTGGTGGTCCACCCCTCCGAGCGCGGGCAGATCAAGCAGGTGCTGCTCAAGCTCGGCTGGCCCGCCGAGGACTTCGCCGGGTACGTCGACGGCGAGGCGCACCCGATCCACCTGGAGGAGGACGGCTGGCAGCTGCGCCCGTACCAGGCGCATGCCGTCGAGGGGTTCTGGCACGGCGGCTCGGGCGTGGTCGTGCTGCCCTGCGGCGCCGGCAAGACGCTGGTCGGCGCGGCGGCGATGGCGCACGCCAAGTCGACCACGCTGATCCTGGTCACCAACACCGTCTCGGCCCGCCAGTGGAAGCACGAGCTGGTCAAGCGCACCTCGCTCACCGAGGACGAGATCGGCGAGTACAGCGGGACGCGGAAGGAGATCCGCCCGGTCACGATCGCCACCTACCAGGTGATGACGACCAAGCGGAAGGGCGTCTACGCCCACCTGGAGCTGTTCGACGCCCGCAACTGGGGCCTGGTGGTCTACGACGAGGTGCACCTGCTGCCCGCGCCGGTGTTCAAGTTCACCGCCGACCTCCAGGCCCGCCGCCGGCTCGGCCTGACCGCCACGCTGGTGCGCGAGGACGGCCGCGAGGGCGACGTGTTCAGCCTGATCGGCCCCAAGCGCTTCGACGCGCCGTGGAAGGAGATCGAGGCGCAGGGCTACATCGCCCCGGCCGACTGCTGCGAGGTGCGGGTCACCCTGACCGACTCCGAGCGGCTCGCCTACGCGACCGCCGAGCCGGAGGAGCGCTACCGCTTCTGCGCCACCACGGCGACCAAGCGGCGGGTGGTGGAGGCGCTGGTCAGGAAGCACGAGAAGGACCAGACGCTGATCATCGGCCAGTACATCGACCAGCTGGACGAGCTCGGCGAGGCCCTGGACGCCCCGGTGATCAAGGGCGAGACCAGCAACGCCCAGCGCGAGAAGCTCTTCGACGCCTTCCGGAACAAGGAGATCGGCGTCCTGGTGGTCTCCAAGGTCGCGAACTTCTCGATCGACCTGCCCGAGGCCACCGTCGCCATCCAGGTCTCCGGGACCTTCGGCTCCCGCCAGGAGGAGGCCCAGCGCCTCGGCCGGGTGCTGCGTCCCAAGGCGGACGGCCACGCGGCGCACTTCTACTCGGTGGTCGCCCGGGACACCGTGGACCAGGACTTCGCCGCCCACCGGCAGCGCTTCCTGGCCGAGCAGGGCTACGCGTACCGGATCATCGACGCGGACGACGTGCTGTAGGGCGCGTCAGTACCGGACACCGTCGCGCCCGAGGAAGATCACGCGCGCGGCGGTGTCCAGGGCGATGCCGACGTTGCGGACGGCGGCGCTGAGCGGGTTGCGGTGACGCCCGGAGACGGCGGTGGCGCCGGACGGGCCGGATCGGGGGGTTCGGTTCGTGGTGCTCATGTCTTCAACGGTAGGCACCCGGACGGCCGTCGGCATCACTCCAAAGGCCGTATCCGCAGGTGCGCGGGTCGTCCTGCGGATGTAGGGCGGACCCCGGGACCGGGGTAGGGCGAACCCCGAGGCCCTCACGGCCGGAACCCCGGGAGGGGCACGGCTGGAACCCCGGGGCGGACGGGTCTAAGATCGTCCGTCTGCCCCCTCCCGAACCGTGGTACCTGCTGAAGTCCCGCAGGCAGCCGGGGGAGGTGCCGACCGCACGGCAACCGGTCGGCGTGCCCACCGTGAGCTCCTACGATCCGCTGCACCCGCCACCGGGGCAGCCGGGAAGGTTCGCTGTGCCCGCCACCCCCACCACCGACCCCCTCCAGCGCGAACGCGACCACCTGGCCGCGTCCCGGGCCGCGCTGCGCGCCATGCGCGCGGACGTCGAGTCGCTCGACATCCGCGACGTGACCGGCAGCTGGGTCACCACCCTCGTCCTGCAGAACCAGATCGAGGCCAGGATCGCCGCACTGGCCGACCTCTCGCACACCCCGCTGTTCTTCGGCCGCCTCGACTACCTCCACGCGATCAGCGAGGAACTGTCCGAGGGCAGCGGCGGGGAGAGCTTCTACATCGGCCGCCGGCACGTCCACGACGCCGACGGCGACCCGATGGTGATCGACTGGCGCGCGCCGGTCTCCCAGCCGTTCTACCGGGCCAGCCGCACCGAGCCGATGGACGTCGAGCGCCGCCGCCGCTTCGGCTACACCGGCGGCGAGCTCACCGCCTACGAGGACGAGCACCTCACCGACCCGGCCGAGACGGAGCAGACCTCCGCCCTGCTGGCCGCCGAGATCGAGAAGCCCCGCGTCGGCCCGATGCGCGACATCGTCGCCACCATCCAGCCCGAGCAGGACGAGATCGTCCGCTCCGACATCACGGGCACCATCTGCGTCCAGGGGGCGCCCGGCACCGGGAAGACCGCCGTCGGCCTGCACCGCGTCGCGTACCTGCTGTACGCGCACCGCGAGCGGCTGGCCCGTACCGGCACCCTGGTGATCGGGCCGAACAACGCCTTCCTCTCCTACATCGAGCAGGTGCTCCCGGCCCTCGGCGAGCTGGACGTCGCCCAGGCCACCGTGCAGCAGCTGGTCGGGCACGTCGAGGTGAGGGGCGAGGACACCCCGGAGGCGGCCCGGCTGAAGGGTGACGCCCGGATGGCCGAGGTGCTGCGCCGGGCCGTGCGCTCGGGCATCTCACTGCCCACCGAGCCCTGCGTGGTGGTCCGCGGCTCCCGCCGCTGGCGCGTGCCGGTGTCCGAACTGGTCGAGATCATCGAGGAGTTGAAGGGCCGCGAGGTCCGTTACGGCGCCTCCAGGGACGCCCTGCCGCAGCGCATCGCGCACGCCGTGCTGCTGAAGATGGAGCAGGGCGGCGAGGCCCCGGACGACCGGGTGCAGGACGCGGTGGCCCGCAACAGCGCCGTCAAGGCGGTGGTCAAGGAGTGCTGGCCGGCCGTCGACCCGGCGAAGCTGGTCCTGCGGCTGCTCTCCGAGCCGGAGTTCCTGGCCGAGTGCGCCGAGGGCGTGCTGACGCCCGAGGAGCAGCTGGCGGTGCTGTGGCCCAAGCCCGGCCGCTCGGTGAAGACGGCCCGCTGGACGGCGGCCGACGCCGTCCTGGTGGACGAGGCGACCGACCTGGTGCAGCGCACCCCCTCGCTCGGGCACGTGGTCCTGGACGAGGCCCAGGACCTCTCCCCGATGCAGTACCGCGCGGTCGGCCGCCGCTGCACCACCGGCTCGGCGACCGTCCTCGGCGACCTCGCCCAGGGCACCACCCCGTGGGCGACGGCGAGTTGGCCGGAGGCGCTGCGCCACCTGGGCAAGCCGGAGGCGCACATCGAGGAGCTGACCAAGGGCTTCCGGGTGCCGGAGGAGGTCATCGCGTACGCCTCCCGGCTGCTCCCGGCGATCGCCCCCGGCCTGGCCCCGGCCTCCTCGGTCCGCGAGGCGCCCGGCTCGCTGACGATCCGTCCGATCCCGGACGGGGACGGCACGGAGGCGGTCCTCGCAGCCTGCCGGGAGGCACTGGAGCACGAGGGCTCGACCGGACTGATCGCCGCCGACGCCCGCATCCCGCGGTTCGCCGAGGCGCTCACCGCGGCCGGCCTGCCGTACCTCTCCCCCGGCACCGAGACCAGCGCGGAGGCCCGGCTCACCCTCGTCCCGGCCTCGCTGGCCAAGGGTCTGGAGTACGACTACGTGGTGCTGGACGAGCCGGCCGCGGTGATCGCCGGGGAGCCGGACGAGCGGACCGGACTGCGGCGGCTGTACGTGGCGCTGACCCGCGCCGTCTCCGGGCTGACGGTGCTGCACGGCGAGCCGCTGCCCGAGCAGTTGCGGTAGCGGCCCGGCCCGCCCGCAGGGGCCGGTCCTCGGGCCGGCCCCTGCGGGCCCGCGCTCAGGCGTCGATCAGCGCCCGCCACTCGGCGACCCTGGCCGCGTCCACCGGCGTCCGCCAGCCGTCGACCCGCACCGCGCCGCCGACGTGGAAGGCGTCGAAGCCCTCCGCCCGCAGCTCCTTCAGGTGCTCGGCCCGCAGGCCGCCGCCGATCAGGATCCGCTGCCGGTACCCGGGCTCGCCGGCCCGGGCCAGCTCGGCCGACAGCACCTCGCGCCCGGCGTCCACCCCGGCGGCCGCGCCGGAGGTGAGGAAGGTGTCCAGGCCGGGCAGCCCGCCGACGGCGGCCCGCAGGGCGGCCCGGTCGGTGCTGTGGTCGATCGCCCGGTGGAAGGTCCAGCGGCAGCCGGCGATCGCCTCGGCGACGGCGGTGGTGGCGGCCAGGTCGACGGCGCCGTCGGCGTCGAGGAAGCCGAGGACGAACTCCTCGGCACCCTCGGCCCGCAGCGCGGCGGCCCGGGCGCACAGCCCGTCCACGTCGCCGGGGGCGAAGCCGTCCCGGATCCGCAGCATGACCCGCAGCGGGATGCCGACGGCGGCCCGGATCCGGCCGAAGTCCTCGACGGACGGGGTGAGCCCGTCGGCGGCCATGTCGGTGACCAGTTCGAGCCGGTCGGCGCCGCCCGACTCGGCGGCCTGGGCGTCCTGGGGCGTCAGCGCGATGACTTCGAAAATTGGTCTAGACATATTCGACAGACTGCCACATCCGGCGGAGCCCGGCGACCCCCGGTGACTCCCGGGGGACCGATCCGGTCACGCCGGAACGGCCCCCGGAGCCGCCCGGTCCGGCCACCCCGCCCCACCGCCCCTCACACCGCCGCCGTCACGCCGCCCTGTGGACCGCCCCGTGGACCGCCCCGACCGTCTCCCGCCGCCCGGACCGGTGCACCACCACCGCCACCAGCACCAGCAGCGCCACCGTCGGCGCCGCCACCGGGAGCAGGTGCGAGAGCCCCCGGGACTCACGCCAGATGTTGAACAGGCAGCCCGGCCCGGTCAGCACCAGCACCGCCACCCCCGCGGCCGCCGGGGCCGCCCGCCCGCGCAGCCCGGCGAAGGTCAGCAGCAGCGGGACGACCAGCATCGCGACGACCCACGGCAGGTCCAGCGGGAAGGTGGTGTCGTCCCAGTTCTGGGCCGTCTCCAGCAGCCCGCCCACGACCGCCGACGCCGACACCAGCCCGCCGGTGCGCCAGGTCGACCGGGCCAGCAGGTCGGTCGGCGCCGCGGCCAGCAGCAGCGCGGCCAGCACCAGCGGCAGCGAGGCCATCCCGATGTAGCCACTCCACCACGCGTCGAAGGAGGAGACCCACACGGCCTCCACCAGCTCGTACAGCCCCACCGCGCCCAGGACCAGCGCACTGCCCCGCACCGCCGTCCACCGCCCGAGGAGCGCCGCCACCAGGAGCAGCGCGGCGGCCACCGGCCGGGAGAGCAGCTCGGCGTACGTGCCGTACGAGCCGTCCCAGGAGAGCCGGTTGGCGACCCGGTTCGCGGTGGCCACCCAGGCCACCAGCGTGGCGCCGGCCACCGCGCCGGCGAGCAGCGGCGCGACCAGCGCCAGCAGCCGCCCGGCCGGCGAGGCCCCGGTCAGCCCGAGCCGCACCCGCAGCCCGTACACCGCCAGGCCGAGGAGCTCCCGGGTGACCGCCAGGCGGCCACCCTCCGCCGTCGTGTCGGCGAACACCTCGGCCAGTTCATCGCCGCGCTCGCGACGGTACCCCTCCGGGTAGAACCGGAGCGCGGTCCGCAGCGCCACCGAGGGCCCCGCGCCGAACGCCGGTGCGCTCATGAGAGGCCTCCCCCCGCCGCGGGCCGCCCCTGCGACCCGGTCCCGCCCGGCAGCACCGACCGGAGCTTGGCCAGTCGGCGCTCGGCCTCGGTGGCGACCGCCCGCAGCCGCTCCGCCTCGGCGCCCAGCGCGTCCCGGCCGGCCCCGGTCAGCGCGTAGCTGCGCCGGGCCCGACCGTCCACCACCTCCTCGGCGGCGACCTCGATCAGCCCCTGGCCGAGCAGCCGGTCGAGCGCCCCGTAGAGCGTGCCGGTGCGCATCTTGACCCGGCCGTCCGAGATCGCGGCGACCTCCTGGATCAGCGCGTAACCGTGTCTGGGCGCATCGGCCAGGGCGGTGAGCAGCAGCAGCGTGGGCTCCTGCATGGAGCGTTCAGTCATACGACTACATATATCGCCAACCTACCTATAGGTCCAGCGTCGGGCCCGTCCGCCACAATGTGCCCATGCCGACCGAGGACCTGCTCACCGCCTGGACCGCCCTGCTGCACCGCTGCGGCGCCGCCGTCGACCCCGAGCCGTACGGCCGGGAGCTGCTGCGCCGTTGGTCGGAGCCGCAGCGCCGGTACCACACCGTCGCGCACCTGCGCGCGGTGCTGCGGCACGTCGACGAGCTGGCCGGGCACGCCGCCGACCCGGAGGCCGTCCGCCTCGCGGCCTGGTTCCACGACGCCGTCCACCGCCCCGACCGCACCGAGAACGAGGAGCGCAGCGCCGCCCTCGCCGTCCGCGCGCTGACCGCCGCCGGGCTGCCGGCCGAGCGGGTCGCCGAGGTCGAACGCCTCGTGCTGCTCACCGTCGGCCACGACCCCGCCCCTGGCGACCGCAACGGCGAGGTGCTCTGCGACGCGGACCTCGCCGTCCTCGGCGGCACCCCCGAGGCGTACGCGGCGTACGCGGCCGCCGTCCGCGAGGAGTACGGCTTCGTCCCCGCGCCGGACTTCGCGGCCGGCCGGGCCGCCGTACTGCGCCACCTGCTCGCACTGCCCGGGCTCTACCGCACGCCCGCACGCCCGCGCGCCCAGCGGCCGGCAGCCCCGCACGCGCCGCCCGTCAGCCGCGCCGCGCGCCCGCCCTAGGAGAGCTCCCCCACCGGAGCCACCACCGCGCCCTGCTTGCCGCACACCCAGTGCGGCTCCGGCCCCAACTCGGGCTCCACGCTCAGCGCGTGCGGATCCCCGTCGGCCGCGCAGCCGGTGCACAGCGGCCAGCGGCCGTACGCCTCCAGCAGCGCGTCCTGGATGTCCTGGGCGACCAGTCCGAGCACGTACTCGGTGCCGTCCGGCCACTGCTCCAGCCACCAGCGGCGGTGCGTCACGGCCTGTTCCACCAGCGAGACGACGGCGGCGTCCGCCACGTCCCGCGCGGTGAGGTCGGCCAGGATCAGTGCCCGCGCGTTGTGCAGGGCGGTCTCGATGTCGTCAGCAGCCATCCGTCCATCCTCTCCTCAACTCCCCCGAACGCCGAAACGCCGCGTGGGCGGCCCCCCGAAGGGAGCCGCCCACACGGACGGGGAACCAACCGATCCGATCGAAGCGATCAGGATCAGAAGTCCATGTCACCGCCCGGCATGCCGCCGCCGGCGGCCGCGGCGGCCTTCTCCGGCTTGTCGGCGATGACGGCCTCGGTGGTGAGGAACAGCGCCGCGATGGAGGCGGCGTTCTGCAGCGCGGAGCGGGTGACCTTGGCCGGGTCGATGATGCCCTCGGCGACCAGGTCGACGTACTCGTTGGTGGCGGCGTTCAGGCCGTGACCGGCGGGGAGGTTGCGCACCTTCTCCACCACGACGCCACCCTCCAGGCCGGCGTTGGTCGCGATCTGCTTGATCGGGGCCTCCAGCGCGACCTTGACGATGTTGGCACCAGTGGCCTCGTCGCCGTCCAGCTCCAGCTTGTCGAAGGCGACACCGGCCTGCAGCAGGGCGACGCCACCACCGGCGACGATGCCCTCCTCGACGGCGGCCTTGGCGTTGCGGACGGCGTCCTCGATGCGGTGCTTGCGCTCCTTGAGCTCCACCTCGGTGGCCGCGCCGGCCTTGATGACGGCCACGCCGCCGGCCAGCTTGGCGAGGCGCTCCTGGAGCTTCTCGCGGTCGTAGTCCGAGTCGCTGTTCTCGATCTCGGCGCGGATCTGGTTCACGCGGCCCGCGACCTGCTCGCTGTCGCCGCCACCGTCGACGATGGTGGTCTCGTCCTTGGTGATGACCACCTTGCGGGCGGTGCCCAGCAGGTCGATGCCGGCGCTCTCCAGCTTCAGGCCGACCTCCTCGGAGATGACGGTGCCACCGGTGAGGATGGCGATGTCGCCGAGCATGGCCTTGCGGCGGTCACCGAAGCCCGGGGCCTTGACGGCGACGGACTTGAAGGTGCCACGGATCTTGTTCACAACCAGGGTCGACAGGGCCTCGCCCTCGACGTCCTCGGCGATGATGACGAGCGGCTTGCCGCTCTGCATGACCTTCTCCAGCAGCGGGAGCAGGTCCTTGACCGAGCCGATCTTGGAGTTGGCGATGAGGATGTACGGGTCCTCGAACGTCGCCTCCATGCGCTCCAGGTCGGTGGCGAAGTAGGCGGAGATGTAGCCCTTGTCGAAGCGCATGCCCTCGGTGAGCTCGAGCTCCAGGCCGAAGGTGTTGCTCTCCTCGACGGTGATGACGCCTTCCTTGCCGACCTTGTCCATGGCCTCGGCGATCAGCTCGCCGATCTGGGTGTCGGCGGCGGAGATGGAGGCGGTGGAGGCGATCTGCTCCTTGGTCTCCACGTCCTTGGCCTGGGCCAGCAGCTGGTCGGAGACGGCCGCGACGGCCTTCTCGATGCCGCGCTTCAGGGCCATCGGGTTGGCGCCGGCGGCGACGTTGCGCAGACCCTCGCGAACCAGGGCCTGGGCGAGCACGGTGGCGGTGGTGGTGCCGTCACCCGCGACGTCGTCCGTCTTCTTGGCGACCTCCTTGACGAGCTCCGCACCGATCTTCTCGTACGGGTCCTCGAGCTCGATCTCCTTGGCGATGGAGACACCGTCGTTGGTGATCGTGGGGGCGCCCCACTTCTTCTCCAGCACGACGTTGCGACCCTTGGGGCCGAGCGTGACCTTCACTGCGTCGGCGAGCTGGTTCATGCCACGCTCAAGGCCGCGGCGAGCTTCCTCATCAAAGGCGATGATCTTGGCCATCAGAAGTGGTCCTCCGGGACACGGTCGACTGCTCGGACCAAGGGGTGCCCGCGACGGACGGCCCTGGTGCGCGGAGGTCCATTCCCCTGCCGCTCCCGGGGGCCTCACCGACCCGGTCCGCTGTCACTCTCACACTGTGAGTGCTAACGCCAATGATTAGCACTCCGGGTGGTCGAGTGCAAGCCCAATCGGCAATCCGCGAGCCGCCGCGGGAGCCGCCCGGGAACGCCGACGGGCCCGTGCGACACACGTCGCACGGGCCCGTCGAGAAGCGAGAGGTCACCAGCCGTGGGGCCGCGCCGAGCTCCTGGGGTCGGAAGAGGTCAGACCGCCGCGCGGACCATGTCCGCCTGCGGGCCCTTCTGTCCCTGGGAGATCTCGAACTCGACCCGCTGGCCCTCCTCGAGGGTGCGGTAGCCGTCCATCTGGATCGCGCTGTAGTGGACGAAGACGTCCGCACCACCGTCGACCGCGATGAAGCCGTAGCCCTTCTCCGCGTTGAACCACTTGACGGTGCCCTGAGCCATTCCGAACTCCCCTAGTGCTGTGCTGGCCCTTCACGCGCCCGCAGGTCGCGGGCCCGGATTGGTTGAAGGCCGGCCCGGGGAACCCCCCCTGGGCGCAGCCGTGCACGCCGCAGCCCTCCGCACAGGACGCCAGGCGGCTTCCGGCGAGCGGGTGATTGCGTCGACCGCCGCTGAATGTATCCGGATCGACGCCCTCTGCAACAGGGCCAACCGCCGGTAATTCCGACATGGCGTCAGGGGACAGGACGGACCGAATCGGGATGTTCTCGGCATTTCACGCCGGACATAGCGGACGAATTACCCAAATGCCTGCGGGAATTCTGACATCCGCCTGACAGGTTTCACGAGCCGGTCTCATCGGCCGGACGCCCCGGGCCGAGCACTGCGGGGCCGAAAGGGAAACTCTGTTCCCAGCCGAGCGACACTCTACTCCGACTCGACCCGGAAATATTCCCGCAGGAATGCGAGCGGTCGCCCGCGCATACGGACAGTGGAATTCCGTACGCGCGGGCGACCGCGGGTTCTCCTGCGGGCTCAGCAGCCGCCGGCCACCGCCGGGATGATCGAGATGCTGGCGCCGTCCCCGATCTCGGTCGCCAGGCCCTCGGCGAAGCGCACGTCGTCGTCGTTCACGTACACGTTCACGAAGCGGCGCAGCTTGCCCGTGTCGTCCAGGATGCGGGCCGAGATGCCCGCGTGGTTCTTCTCCAGGTCGGCGACGACCTCGGCCAGGGTGGCGCCCTCGGCGGTCACCTCTGCGGCGCCGGAGGTGTAGGTGCGCAGGATGGTGGGGATGCGGACGTTGGCGCTCATGACTTCTCCTTGCGGGGGGCGGGTGGTTCAGGCGGACACGAGGCCGGCGGCGCGGAACGAGTCCAGCGTCGGGCGGATGACGGCGGTCATCCCGGCGTCGGAGACGGCGTCCAGGGTCTTCAGGCCGTCGCCGGTGTTGATCGCGACGGTCTCCTTCGACGGGTCCAGCTGCCCGGTCTCGACCAGCTTCTTCAGCACGCCGACGGTCACCCCGCCCGCGGTCTCGGCGAAGATCCCCTCGGTCCGCGCCAGCAGCCGGATCGCCGCCACGACCTCGGCGTCCGTGACGTCCTCCACCGCGCCACCGGTGCGGCGGGCGATGTCCAGCACGTACGGGCCGTCGGCCGGGTTGCCGATCGCCAGCGACTTGGCGATGGTGTCCGGCTTGACCGGCTTGATCACGTCCCGGCCGGCCTTGAACGCGGCCGACACCGGCGAGCAGCCCTCGGCCTGGGCGCCGAAGATCCGGTACGGCCGGTCCTCGACCAGCCCCAGCTTGATCAGCTCCTGGAGACCCTTGTCGATCTTCGTCAGCTGGGAGCCCGAGGCGATCGGGATCACGATCTGCTCCGGCAGCCGCCAGCCGAGCTGCTCGCAGATCTCGTACGCCAGCGTCTTGGAGCCCTCGCCGTAGTACGGCCGGAGGTTCACGTTGACGAAGCCCCAGCCCTCGCCGGCCGGGTCGCCGATCAGCTCCGAGCAGAAGCGGTTCACGTCGTCGTAGTTGCCCTCGATGCCGACCAGCTCACCGCCGTACACCCCGGCCATGACGACCTTGCCCTGCTCCAGGTCGTGCGGGATGAACACGCAGGACCGGAACCCGGCCCGGGCCGCCGCCGCCCCCACCGCGCCGGCCAGGTTGCCGGTGGAGGAGCAGGACAGCGTGGTGTAGCCGAACGCCCGGGCCGCCTCGATCGCACACGCGACCACCCGGTCCTTGAAGGAGTGCGTCGGGTTCCCGGAGTCGTCCTTGACGTGCAGCTGGGCGGTGAACCCGAGCTCCCGGCCCAGGTTGTCCGCCTTCACCAGCGGGGTCCACCCCGGGTTCAGGTTCGGCTTCGAGGCCACGTCGGCCGGAACGGGCAGCAGCGGCGCGTACCGCCAGATGGACGCCGGACCGGCCTCGATCCGCTTGCGCAGCTCCTCGGCGCCCTCGCTGCCGAACTCGTAGGCGATCTCCAGCGGGCCGAAGCACTCCAGGCAGGCGAAGCTGGGGCCGAGCGGGAAGCGGGTGCCGCACTCGCGACAGGACAGCGCGGCGGCGGGGCCGAGGTCGACGGAAACGGGTGCGGCGGTGTCGATAGCCATGATGGCGAGGCCTCTCTCCTCATCTTCCCCGTGACGCGGTCGCGCACGGGCCGGAATTGGCACCTGTCCCGCCTGGGCCTGTCGACGACAGCCGCGCGAGAAGGTTGCCGGGACGTCAACGGGCCGTTCCCTCAGTCCCTCTGGATGAGCTTGTGAAATTGTGGTGCTGCTCAACGGCGACCCCGGCGTGCAAAGGTCCGACCGCTGTACGAAGACTGTATCCGAAGGCGTCAATCCTGAACGGGACCGTCCGCCACGCGAGATGACAGATTCCACCGACCCCGCCGAGGAGACCTCCGTGCCCGCCGAACCGACCCCCGAGCTCCTCCCGCAGGCGGCGTCCTGGCTCCACCGCCGCTCCTGGAGCGCGGCCGACCGGCCGGTCCACACCCTCCTCGCCGCCAAGGAACGCACCGGCCGCACCGTCAGCGTGGTCCTCCCCGCCCTGGACGAGGAGGCCACCGTCGGCGACATCGTCCGCACCGTCCGCCGCGAGTTGATGGAACGCCTCCCGCTCGTCGACGAACTCGTCGTCGTCGACTCCGGCTCCACCGACGCCACCGCCGCCGTCGCCGCCGAGGCCGGCGCCCGGGTGGAACACCGCGACCGGATCCTCCCCCGGCTGCCCGCCGTCCCCGGCAAGGGCGAGGTGCTCTGGCGCTCCCTGCTGGTCACCCGCGGCGACATCGTCTGCTTCGTCGACGCCGACCTGCGCGAGTTCGACCCGGCCTTCGTCTCCGGCATCGTCGGCCCGCTGCTCACCGACGAGTCCATCCAGCTGGTCAAGGCCATGTACGACCGCCCGCTGGAGTCGGAGGGCGCCGTCCTGCCCGCCGGCGGCGGCCGGGTCACCGAACTCGTCGCCCGCCCCCTGCTCAACCTCCACTGGCCGGAACTCGCCGGCTTCGTCCAGCCGCTCGGCGGCGAGTACGCGGCCCGCCGCTCACTGCTCGAACGGCTGCCCTTCCCCACCGGCTACGGCGTCGAACTCGGCCTGCTGGTCGACGCCCTGGAAGTGGCCGGCCTCGACGCCCTGGCCCAGGTGGACGTCGGAGTCCGGCACCACCGCCACCAGGACGGCCAGGCCCTCGGCCGGATGGCCGCCACCATCTACCGGACCGCCCTGGAACGCCTCGACCGCACGCACCGCCTCAAGGCCTCCGCCGACCTCGTCCACCCCCACCTCACCCAGTTCACCCGCGACCCGGAAACCCGCGCCTTCACCGCGCACACCCACCCGGTGACCGCCCTGGAACGCCCCCCGATGCACACCGTCCCGGAATACGCCGCCCGTCACTGACGGGTTTGCCACGCCGAGCCCCCGGCAAGATGCCAACCATGGGCGATCTCACGACCAACCGTTCGAACGCGACCGGCACCGCCCCCGTCCTGGTGGCCTCCAACCGGGGACCGGTGTCCTTCAGCACCTCCGACGACGGCACGCTGACCCTGCGGCGGGGCGGTGGCGGCCTGGTCTCCGGCCTCTCCGCGATCGAGGACCCGAACGCCGTCTGGGTCTGCGCCGCCCTCGACGACTCCGACCGCAGAGCCGCCGCCGAGGCCCCCCGCGGCCGCCTCGACCTGGCCGGCCACGAGGTCGGCGGCCAGGCCGTACGGATGCTGGACCTGGACCCGCAGACCTTCGCCCGCGCCTACAACGGCGTCGCCAACTCCACCCTCTGGTTCGTCCATCACCTGCTCTTCGCGACCCCCACCGCCCCCGCCTTCGACGCCGGCTTCCGCACCGAGTGGGCCGCCTACCGGGCCTACAACGAGGCCTTCGCCGAAGCCCTGGCCGCCGAAGCCGCCCCGAACGCCGCGGTGCTCGTCCAGGACTACCACCTCTCCCTGGTCCCGGCCCTGCTCCGGGAGACCCGCCCCGACCTGCGGATCGGCCACTTCTCGCACACCCCCTGGGCCCCGCCCGACTACTACCGGCTGCTGCCCGACGACGTCGCCCGGGCCGTCCTCACCGGCATCCTGGGCGCCGACCGGGCCGGCTTCCTCACCGAGCGCTGGGCCCGCGCCTTCGCCGCCTGCTGCGAGGACCTCCTCGGCGCCACCGTCGACCACGACGCGCTCCGCGTCACGTTCGACGGCCGAACCACACGCCTCGGCGTGCACGCCCTCGGCGCCGACGCCGACTTCCTGCGCGAGCGCGCCCACCGCCCCGACGTCGACGAGCGCCTCGCCGCCCTCCGCGCGGCCGTCGGCGACCGCCGCACCATCGTCCGGGTCGACCGCACCGAGCTGAGCAAGAACATCGTCCGCGGCCTGCTGGCCTACCGGCACCTGCTCCGCACCCGCCCGCAGTGGCACGACCGGGTGGTGCACATCGCCTTCGCCTACCCGTCCCGCACCGACCTCGCCGAGTACCGCGACTACACGGCACGGGTCCAGGAGCTCGCCGAGGCGATCAACGCCGAATTCGCCACCCCCACCTGGCAACCGCTGATCCTGCACGTCGACGACGACTTCCCGCGCTCCCTCGCCGCCTACCGGCTGGCCGACGTCGCCCTGGTCAACCCCATCCGCGACGGCATGAACCTGGTCGCCAAGGAGGTCCCCGTGGTCTCCGACCGCGGCTGCGCCCTCGTCCTCTCCCGCGAGGCCGGCGCCCACGCCGAACTCAGGGACGACGCCCTCACCGTCAACCCCTACGACGTCATCGCCACCGCCGACGCCCTCCACGCCGGCCTCACCATGAGCCAGGAGGAGCGCGCCGACCGCACCAAGCGCCTGGCGGCGGTGGCCACCGCGCTCCCCCCGCAGCAGTGGTTCCTGGACCAGCTCAACGCGCTGTGAGCGCGTCCCCCAACGCCCCCAACAGCTCCACCACGCCCTCCGGCCCGGCGACCACCAGGTCCGCCCGGTCGGCCAGCTCCCGCACCGGCGCGTCCCCCACCGTGCCGGCGCACACCAGCACCCCCGCGACACCCTCGCCGCGCAGCTTCTCCACCGCGGCGAAGGCCGCCACGTCCCCCAGGTCGTCCCCCGCGTAGAGCACCGAACGGGCCCCCCGCTCCCGCAGGAAGCCGGTCAGCGCCGTCCCCTTGTCCACCCCCGGCGGCCGCAGCTCCAGCACCAGTCGACCGGGCTCCACCACCAGCCCGTACTCGGCCGCCAACTCCCCCACCGGCGCCCGCAGCAGCTCCAACGCCTCCTGCGGCGCCGCCGTCCGCCGGGTGTGCACGGCCACCGCCCGTCCCTTGTCCTCCACCCACGTCCCCCCGGGCGCCCCCACCCGCTCCAGCACCCCCGGCAACTCCTCCCGCACCCGCGCCACCCCCGGATGCGCCTGCGGCGCCGACAGCTCCCCGCCCTCCCACCGCTCGGCCCCGTAGTGCCCCAGCACCACCACCCCCGGCAGCCCCGCGAGCCCCCCGTACTCCACCGCCACCCCGGCCGGCCGCCCCGTCACGACCACCACGCCCCCCACCACCGGAGCCAGCCGCCGCAGCGCCCCCACCACCCCCGGATGCGCCCGTGCCTGCTCCGGATCCGCCACGATCGGCGCCAACGTCCCGTCGAAGTCCAACCCGATCACGGCGTCCCCGGGCGCCGCCAGGACGGCCCGCACCCCGTCCCGCCCAGCCCCGGTCGCCGGTACGAACATCTCTTCAAAGCCCATACCGAAGCCCTACCCCGGAGCACCCCCTCCGCACGCCCCCGGCCCGCGGGCGCGCGCAGGAGCCCCCGCCCACCAGAGCCCCCCGTCGATCACCGAGCCGATCAGCGAGCCCCCCGCCGGGCCTCCCGGACCCGCCGCAGCCGGTTCACCAGCACCGGCGCGTGCGCCAGCGCCTCCTCCCGGTCCAGCAGGGCGTTCAGCACCTGGTAGTACCGCGTGGAGGAGAGCCCCAGCTCCTCCCGGATCGCCCGCTCCTTGGCCCCCGCCGTACGCCACTGCCGCCCCTCCAGCGCCAGCACCGCCCGTTCCCGCTCACTCAGCTCGCCCACCGCGCACACCTCCGCCCGCCACTACGGAGTGTCATTCTCCCGCGCGACCCCGACACACACTGCTCGCCCCACCGTCCCCCCGCCCGCACTAACGTCACCCCCATGACCACGCCCAGCTTCGCCCTGCACATCCCGACCGCCGACCTCGACCCCGACCCGCTGGACCCCTCCCAGATCGTCTCCGGCGCCCCCGAGGTCACCGGCAAGGTGCTGTCCGAGTCCGCCGACGGCCGCCACCTGCGCGGTCTCTGGCAGATCACTCCCGGCGTGGTGACCGACGTCGAGGCCGACGAGATGTTCGTGGTGCTCAGCGGCCGGGCCACCATCGAGATCGAGGGCGGTCCGACCCTGGAGGTCGGCCCCGGCGACTGCGCGGTCCTGCGCGAGGGCGACCGCACCACCTGGACGGTCCACGAGACCCTCCGCAAGGCCTACGCCATCACGCTCCCGTAGGAGAGCCGGACGACCCGCCTGGGCCGGGGCCGGTCCCCCGGCCCAGGCCCAGGCCCCCTACTTGCGGACCGCCGCCGCCTCCTTCACCGCCGCGTCCTGCAGTCCCCCGAGCACCTGCTTCGGATCCCCCGTCACCGCCTGCCCGATCCCCGCCTTGATCCGGTCGCTGACCTCGCCCCAGGCCGGGTCCCCGAACGGGTAGAAGCTCGCGTTGGTCAGCCCGACCGCGAACTGCTTGAGGTCCTCGTGCTTCGGGTCCGTCGACATCTGCGCGAACGCGTCCTGGGTGACCGGCAGGAGGTTGTACTGCTCGTCGAACTTCAGCTGGTTGTCCTTGTCGTAGACGAACGACAGGAACTTCTTGATCTCGTTCTTGTGCCCGTTCGCCTTGAACGCCATCATCCAGTCGGCGACCCCGAGGCTCCCGGTGCGCCCGAGCCCGTCCCGCTTCGGGATCGGCGCCGTCCCGAACTCGACCTTCCCGGCGGTCGCCATCCGCAGCAGCGTCGGATGCCCGTTCAGCATCGCCACCTTCCCCGCGGCGAAGTCCTGGAACACCGGGGTGCGGTTCATCTTGCCCGGGTCCGGGTACGTCAGCCCGGTGGCCACCAGGTTGCTCTTCAGCCAGCCGAAGGTCGCCTGGTTCTGGGAGCTGTCGATGGTGTAGTTGCCGACGTCGTCGGAGATGCTGCCGCCGCCGCTCAGCGTCCACAGCATCGACTCGGCCGGCGCCTCCTCCGGCCCCAGCGGCAACCCGTACGGGGTCACCCCCGGCACCTTGGCCTTGATCTTCTCCGCGTCCTGCCGCAGCTCGTTCCAGGTGGCCGGCGGCTGGGCGATCCCGGCCTGCCGGAACATCGCCTTGTTGTAGAAGAGCACCCGCGACGAGGAGACGAACGGGATCCCGTACTGCGTCCCGAGCACCTGCCCGGCGTGCGCGAAGGTCTCCAGGAACCTGGCCTGGGTCTCCACCGAGAGCACGTCGGACGCCGGGTAGAGCCGCTCGGCCGCCACCTGGTCGGCGAAGCCGCCGGTCTGCAGCAGGTCCGGCGACTTGCCGGCCGCGATCATGTCCTCGACCTTCTTGCCGATCTCGGTCCAGCTGTCCACCTCGACGCTGACCCTGATCCCGGGGTTGGCCGCCTCGAAGTCCCTGGCGACCGCGTCCCAGTAGTGCTGGGAGTTGGTCTCGGGGCTCTCCCCGTAGTCGGCCGCGACCAGCTTGAGCGTGACGGGCCCGTCGTCCTGCCCGGCGCAGGCACTGGCCGCGGTGAGGACCAGTGCTCCGGCCAGCACACCGCCGAGCACACGGGTGGGAACGTGGACGCGCCTGTTCAACGCGGGTACCGCCTTCGGGGGGATGAATCGGCCGGAACGGTGGATTCCGGCAGGGGACGCGCCACACTGCCAAACCCGCCGACCGCCGGTCCACACCACCGACCGGGCCCGCCCGAGTAGTTATCGAAGTGCTCTGAGTCATTGCACAATGCGCAACGAAACCCCCGCGCACCCCGGTCCGCACCCGCCCCGGCACCCGGCCCCGCTCCCTGACGCAAAGCCCCGCACACCCGCGCAGCTGCGACAAAGCTCACCCAGTATGGACCAGACCAATCCGACAACTGGACTAGACCTCTTCTACCCGCCCAAGGGAAACTGTCCTCCGTGAAGCACGTCATCGCACTCGATGTAGGCGGCACCGGCATGAAGGCCGCGCTGCTCGCCCAGGACGGCTCCGTGCTGTTCGAAGCACGCCGACCGACCGGGCGGGAGCACGGCACCGACGCCGTCGTCACCGCCATCCTCGACTTCGCCACCGATCTGGCGGACGAGGGCCGCAGCCGCTTCGGCGTCGCCCCGCTCGCGGCCGGTGTCGCCGTCCCGGGCACGATCGACGAGAAGAACGGCATCGCGGTCTACTCCGCCAACCTCGGCTGGCGCGACCTCCCGCTGCGCAAGCTGCTCGGCGAGCGCCTGGCCGGGCCGCAGGGCGGCGCGATGCCGGTGGCCCTCGGCCACGACGTGCGTTCCGGCGGCCTGGCCGAGGGCCGGATCGGAGCCGGCCGGGGCGTCGACCGCTTCCTGTTCATCGCCCTCGGCACCGGCATCGCCGGCGCCATCGGCATCGACGGCCGGATCGAGGCCGGCGCGCACGGCTACGGCGGCGAGATCGGCCACGTCGTGGTCCGCCCGGGCGGCCCGCTGTGCGGCTGCGGCGCCCGCGGCTGCCTGGAGACGCTGGCCTCCGCCTCCGCCGTCTCCCGCGCCTGGGCCGAGGCCAGCGGTGACCCCGACGCCGACGCGGCATCCTGCGCCGCCGCGGTGGACGCCGGGGACGACCGCGCCGTCGTGGTCTGGCAGCGGGCCGTCGACGCCCTGGCGGACGGCATCGTCCTGGCCCAGAGCCTGCTCGACCCGTCGACGGTGATCGTCGGCGGCGGGCTGGCCGAGGCCGGCGACACGCTCTTCACCCCGCTGCGTGCGGCGGTCGCCGAGCGACTGACCTTCCAGATGCCCCCGCAGGTCGTGCCCGCCATGCTCAAAGACACCGCCGCTTCCCTGGGCGCGGGCCTGCTCGCCTGGGATCTGCTCTCCTTGGAGGTGACCGCGTGACCACCGCGGACCGTGACCGTACTGCCCTGGCCGGCGCCCGACTGGTCCTGCCCGGCGGCGTCGTCGAGGGCGACCGCCTCGTCGTCGACGGCGAGCGCATCGCCGCCATCGGGGGTGGGACGGGCGGCGGCGACACCGAGCCCGGCGATCTCGACCTGACCGGGTACACCGTCGTGCCCGGCTTCGTCGACCTGCACGTCCACGGCGGCGGCGGTGCCTCGTACACCTCCGGCATCGCCGAGGAGGCGCTGCTGGCCGCCCGCGCCCACCTGGAGCACGGCACCACCACCACGGTGGCCTCCACCGTCACCGGCGAGATCGACGAGGTCGCCCGCCAGGCGCACGTCCTCTCCGAACTCGTCGAGGACGGCGTCCTGGCCGGCATCCACTTCGAGGGCCCGTTCATCTCGCACAACCGCTGCGGCGCCCACCGCCCCGACCTGCTGCGGGATCCCGACCCGGCGCTGGTGCGCAAGCTGGTCGACGCCGCCCGCGGCCACGCCAAGATGGTCACCCTGGCCCCCGAACTGCCCGGCGGCCTGGACTCGGTGCGGATGCTCGCCGACCTCGGCGTGATCGCCGCCGTCGGCCACACCGACTCCGACTACGCCACCACCCTGGAGGCGATCGAGGCCGGCGCCACCGTCGCCACCCACCTGTTCAACGCCATGCCCGGCATCGCCCACCGCGCCCCCGGCCCGATCGTGGCGCTGCTGGAGGACGAGCGGGTCACCGTCGAACTGATCAACGACGGCGTGCACCTGCACCCCTCCGTACTGGACCTCGCCTACGGCACCGCCGGCGCGCGGCGGGTCGCCCTGATCACCGACGCGATGGGCGCGGCGGGCATGGGCGACGGCCTCTACCCGCTCGGCCCGCTCCAGGTCGAGGTCAAGGACGGCGTGGCCCGGCTGGTCGAGGGCGGCGCGATCGCCGGCTCCACCCTCACCCTGGACGTGGCGTTCAAGCGCTCGGTCGCCGTCAACGGGCTGAGCCTGAACCAGACCGTCGAGTCGCTGTCCGCCACCCCGGCGCGGCTGCTCGGCCTGAGCGACTCGATCGGCTCGCTGGAGGCCGGCAAGCTCGCCGACCTGGTCGTCGTCGACTCCGAGAGCTACGACCTGGTCGCCGTGATGCGCCGCGGCCGGTGGGTCCTCGGCGGCGAGCGGTTCCGGCCGGTGAAGACCGACTGACCGGAGCCCGCCGACACGACGGCCGCCCGCCCCCGGGAGGGGACGGGCGGCCGTGTCGCGTCCGGGGCGGTGTCAGCCGCTCGGCTCGATGGTGATCTGGTCGATCAGGATCGGCCCGGAGGGCACCGTGAAGGTCACCGAGTTCGTCCCGGCCTGGAACTGCGGGAGTATCCAGGTGGAGAACCAGGCGGAGGTCTGGTCCTTGGGGGGCGCCCCGTAGATCTTGTAGGTCACCCCGCTCGGCCAGTCCTTGCCGTTCACCACGGCGCTGCCCTTGATGTCGGCGCCCGTGTAGTTGTAGTGCACGGACAGCTTGTACGTCCCGGCCGTGGCGATCTCGCCGGTCCAGGTCACCGAGCCGCCCGGCTGGAGCGTCAGGTAGCTGCCGTCGGCCGACTTGGCGCCCTTGACGCTGTTGCCCACCGGCGCGTTCTGCGCCTGGAACTGGCCGGCGTCCACGTTCGTCGGGCCGGTGATCGCGGCGGCGCTCGCCGACGGGGCGGCGCTCGCGGACGTGGCCGTCGGAGTCGGGGTGGCGGGGGCCGGCGGGGCGGAGGTCGCGGTGCCGCCCTTGCCGCTCTTGTCGCCGTCCGGGTCCCCGGTGGAGAGCGCTATGCCGGCCCCGATCGCTATCGCCGCGACCACGGCCACCGCGCCGATCACCGCGCCCTTGCTGCGGCCGCTGCTGCGGGGCTCCTCCCCCGGCTGCGGCCGGGAGTGCTCCGCGTAGCGGGTCTGCTGGGTGGGCACGGCACCGTACTCGGGCTGCTGCGGCTGGCCGGGCTGGCCGCCGTACGGGGCCTGCGGCTGGCCGCCCGGGTACCCCTGCGGCTGACCGCCCTGCTGGCCGTACGGCTGCTGTTGCTGCTGTGCCCTCGGCGGGTAGCCGTACTGCGCGCGCCCGACCTCCATCGGACGGCTGTACGGCGTGCGCGGGACCCCCTGCTGCGGCTCGGCCGGCTGCCCGGTGGAACCGTCGGCCGGGCGGTAGAGGTAGCCGAACGGGTCGTCGTCCTGCGGGGCACCGCCCCCCTGGCCCTCGGGCACTCCGTTGCTGCCGGCGGTCGTCACGGTGGTCTGCTCCCCCATCCGATGCGCCGCCGGCTGCGGGCGGCACAGATCATGGACGCTGTCGTACCGGGAACCCTACCTGCCGTACGTGACAGCGGGAAAAGACCCCTTGACAACTCATGGGTAACCTGGCGGGACCGGGGCCCGCACCCGCGGTGCTCGGCGCCCGCTCAGCCCGCGCGCCGGTGCGAGCGCTCGCCGCGCGCCCCGCGCACCGCCCCGCCCCGGGCCCGCTTCTCGTCGTACATCCGCTCGTCCGCCGTGTGCAGCACCTCCTCGATGCTCATCCCGCAGCCGGCCCAGCCGACCCCGAGGCTCACCCCCACCCGCATCGCCCGGCCGTCGATCCGCATCGGCGGGATGATGGCGCCCCGCAGCCGGTGGGCGAGGTCCTTGGCCTCCTCGCGGCCGATCCCGTCGGCCAGCACCACGAACTCGTCACCGCCGAGCCGGGCCACCGTGTCGCCGTCCCGGACGGCCTGGCTCAGCCGCTGGGCGACCTCGACCAGCACCGCGTCGCCCGCGTTGTGACCGAACCGGTCGTTGATCGACTTGAAGCCGTCCAGGTCGCAGAAGAGCACCGCGAGCCCCTTCTCCACCGCCGCCGCGCCGCCGGAGCGGAACGGCACCGACCAGGCCTCGCCGCCCGGCCCGTACTCGGCGGGGACGACCGCGTGCACGTGCTCCCCGTAGCCCGGGCCGATCCCGCCCGGCACGCCCTCGGACGGCCCGTAGCCGTGCACCGACCCGGCGTACGGGTCCGCGCCCTGCGCCCCGGCGTACTCCCTGTGCACGGCGTGGGAGTCGGCCGGGTAGCCGTACGGCTGGGGGTAGGCCACCTCGACCTGGCCGGCGGCGGCGCCGACCGGCTGCGGCTGGGCGCAGAGCCGGCGGGCCAGCCTGGCCTTGAGCTCGGCGCCGTTCGGCAGCCCGGTGAGCGCGTCGTGGCTGGCCCGGTGGGCGAGCTGGAACTCGTGCCGCTTGCGGTCCTCGATGTCCTCGACGTGGGTCAGCAGGAAGCTCGGGCCCTCGGCCGCGTCCGCGACGATCGAGTTGCGCAGGCAGACCCACTGGTAGCCGCCGTCCCGCCGGGACAGCCGCAGCTCGGCGCGGCCGCTCTCGGCGCTGGTGCGCTCCAGCAGCGCCCGGTCCTCGGGGTGCACGAGGTCGGCGAAGCTCTGCTGGCGCAGCACCGCCCGGGGCCGGCCGAGCAGCCGGCAGAGCGCGTCGTTGACCCTGGTCAGCTGGCCGCGCCCGGCGCCGTGCAGCTCGGTGATCGCCATCCCGCTGGGCGCGTACTCGAACGCCTGGCGGAAGCTCTCCTCGCTGGCCCGCAGCGCCTGCTGCTCCTTCTCCAGGCGGGCCAGCGCCCGCTGCATCTCGGCCCGCAGCCGGGCGTTGCCGATCGCGATGGAGGCCTGCAGCGAGAACATCTCCAGCGCCTCGCGGGTCCACGCGCCGGGCCGCTTGCCGCTGCGCGGCCGGTCCACCGACAGGACGCCGAGGAGGTCGCCGCCGGCGCTGTACATCGGGGCGAGCAGCCCGTCGGCGGGGTGCCAGTCGTTGGCGTACACCGGCTGCGGACCGTCCCCGATCCAGCGCGGGATGTCGCTGGCGACGGCCCAGCCGCGGTCGTACGGCAGGAAGCGCAGGGTGCCCCAGTGGTCGCTGACGCCGAGCAGCCGGTCCCAGGACTCCCGGGAGCCGACCTGGCCGAGCAGCACGGAGGGGCCGCCCATCGGGCTCTCCTCCAGCTCCCAGACGGCCGCCACCACCAGGTCGCCGTCCGGCCGGACCAGGCTGACCGCGGCGGCGTCGAAGCCGAGCCCGTGCACCGCGCCTTCGACAACGGCCTGGAGCGTGCCAGCGAGGCTGCGGGCAGCGTTGAGGTCCGCCACGACCCGGTGCAAGGTGCGGAGGGTCGCGAGACGGACGTACGGCTCCGACTCGGCTTCCATGCGGGGGCTCCCCGGCTGCTTCGGATAGTTCTTGATTGGTTATCGTCCGATTGCCAGAAGAACTGAATCACAGGGAGCACAGCGCTCGGCACGCTCGGTCAGCAATAGGCCATCACTTGTGACTTAAATCACACGACACTAATGCGCCCTTAATCAGTTCATCTGTCCCATAGCTGGACATAAAGCGCCATCGGAACATTTCTCGTGGTCGACCGCATTGGCCGCGGGCTGAAGCCCCGTGCGCCCGCCACTCCGGCCGCTTCACTCCTGCGGGTGAGTTCGGCCACCGAGCGCAACCCTTCGGCCTGACCTCCGGTCCTACGACCAAGGCCCGATGCCGTTTCTCCCAGGTGACGACTACCGTGCGGTACGTGTACCCGTCCCCGCAGCCCGAAGCTGCCCCCCACGCCACGCCCGACGAGTTCCGGGCTGCCCTCTCCCAGCTCGCCGCCGGCGTGAGCCTGGTGACCGTCCACGACCCGGAGGACGGCGAGGACGTCGGCATGACCGCCACGTCCTTCCTCTCGGTGTCGCTGGAGCCGCCGCTGGTGCTGATCTCGGTCCGCGAGGACTCCCGGATGGACGACGTGCTCTCCCGGGCGGACACCTGGGCGGTCTCGGTGCTGACCGAGGGGCAGAAGACGCTCGGCTCCCGGTTCGCCATGAAGGGCCGGCTCAGCGACCGGCTGCTGTTCGCGGACACCCCGCACCACCGCGGCCCGCACACCGACGCCCCGCTGATCACCGGCGCGCTGGCCACCGTCGAGTGCCGCACCGAGCAGCGGATACCGGCCGGAGACCACACCCTGCTGCTCGGCCGCGTCCTGGAGGCCGTGGTGCCCGACCCCGGCGGCCGCCCGCTGCTCTACTTCCGCGGCGGCTACCGCACCCTCGGCTAGGGCCCGTCCGCCCGCCCAGGGCGCGTCTACTCGCCGCCCCGCGGCGCCCGACGGCCCTGCTTCAGCTCGGAGCGGTGCCGCTTGTTGTCCAGCCGCCGCTCGACCATCCCCCGGCTCGGCCTCGTCGCCCGCCGGGCCTTCGGCGGCGGTGCGCACGCCTCGCTCAGCAGCGCCGACAGCCGGGCCGCGGCCGCCTCCCGGTTGCGCCACTGCGAGCGGAACTCCGAGGCCTGGACCACCAGCACCCGGCCGTCCACCAGCCGACCGGCCAGCCGCTCCAGCGCGCGCTCGCGCCAGACCTCGGGCAGCGCCTTGGTCGACGCCAGGTCGAAGCGCAACTCGGCCTTGGAGTCGGAGGTGTTGACGTGCTGGCCACCGGGGCCGGAGGAACGCGAGAAGCGCCAGACGAGCTCGGCGTCGGGGACGACCACCGACCCCCGTACGCGGATGGGCTCGGACATGCGTCCATCATCCCGCGCACGGCCCACCCGGTCACGCCGTTATTCGCCCGCGCCCCTCCGGCTCCGGGCGGCGCGGCCCGCGGGCCCCGTCGCCCGTCCGGCCCCGGTTCCCCCCGGGCGTCCGGAGCCCCGACAATGGCGTACGTGATCGAGCTCGGCTACTCCCTCTCCAACCGTTTCCCCGACCCCCCGCAGACGGACTACCGCACCACGTCCGTGCACGCCCTGCGGTACGACCTGTTCTGCGGCGACGTCTACCTGGACGGCGAGGGCTCGGAGCTGTCCACCGCCTGGGGCTGGGTGCCGGTGCTCGACTTCGCGTGGGCGCTGTGCGACATCGCCGAGCTGCTGGACCGCGACCCGGACGGCGTCCGGGCCGCCCGGGTGCAGACCGCCGACCTCGACTTCACCCAGAACACCGAGCTGCTGCGCTTCGCCCGCCGCTTCAACTGGGTCGAGGTCACCGCCACCTGGCTGCCGGACGAGCCGCCGGTGGTCGTCCGCCACGGCGAACTGCGGCGCGAGGCCAGGGACTTCCTCCAGGACACCCTGGCCGACCTCTTCGACATGCACCCCGAGCTGGCCGACAACCCGAACATCTGGACGCTGCAGGGACGGTTCCGCCGGATCTGACACCGGCTTTGCCGGGGCTTTGCCAGCCGATTGGCGCCCACGAAGAATTCACGGACTCTGCGGAACCAAGCCCCCGGAGTATTGCGTTGTCCCGGGAAATAGCGAACGAAAGCAACGAAGGGACTGCAATCGTCATGCCAGTGAGCCTCTCCAAGGGTGGCAACGTCTCGCTGACCAAGGAGGCCCCCGGCCTGTCCGCGGTCTCCGTCGGCCTGGGTTGGGACGTCCGCACCACGACCGGTGCCGAGTTCGACCTCGACGCCAGCGCGATCGTCCTGAACGCGGACGGCAAGGTGCTGTCCAACGCCCACTTCGTCTTCTTCAACAACACCAGCACGCCGGACAACACCGTCGTGCACACCGGTGACAACCGCACCGGCGAGGGCGCGGGCGACGACGAGTCGATCAACGTCAACCTGGCCGGCCTGCCGGCCGAGGCCGTCAAGATCACCTTCCCGGTCACCATCTACGACGGCGTCGCCCGCGGCCAGAACTTCGGCCAGGTCCGCAACGCCTACATCCGCGTGGTGAACGCGGCCGGCGGCTCCGAGATCGCCCGCTACGACCTCTCCGAGGACGCCGCCACCGAGACCGCGATGATCTTCGGCGAGCTCTACCGCAACGGCGGGGAGTGGAAGTTCCGCGCCGTCGGCCAGGGCTACGCCTCCGGCCTGGCGGGCATCGCCCAGGACTTCGGCGTCCAGCTCTGACGCACCCGCGGAAAACACCGCGGCGGGGGGCGTGGGGGCCCCGGGACGGCCCCGCCCCCGGGGTCGGTTTGGGGGGCGCGCGGGCCCCGCCCCCCCCCGCGCGCGGGCGGCGCGCCCGGCCCGGGTGTAGG
>NZ_JBIWFT010000012.1:0-59031 GCF_044763205.1 Kitasatospora sp. NPDC096204 | reverse complement strand
CGCGGGGCGCCTGGCCACCGCGCCCGGCGGGGGGGCCAGCCCCCTGTCTTCGGGCTCCATGCTCGCCCCCCCCCGCGAAAAACCCCGGGGGGGGGTATTGGGGCCGGCCCTACTCCCCCCGCCGCGGTTCTCGTTTCCGGGGCCCGGCGGGCCCGGCGCCCTCAGCGCGAGGCGCGCAGCTCCGGCAGCTGGATCAGCTCGGTCTCGTCCTCCGGCGTCAGGTCCACCACGGCCGGCGCGCCCTGCTCCGGCCGCTCGGCCGGCTCCGCAGCCCGCGCGTCGGCCTCGGCCTTCGCGGCCACCGCCTCGTCGCCCACCACGTCCGCCAGGTCGGCGCGCTCCCCCAGCTCGGCGACGCTGCCCACGGCCGGCGCCGGGGCCGCCGGGCGCGCCGGGGCGGCCGACCCACGGCCGAAGAAGCTGAAGCCCTGCCCGCGCGCCTGCCCGGACTGGGCCGGCCGCGGCCGCTGCCGCTCGGCCGGCGCGGGCGCCGCGGCGGACGCGGCCGACGTCCCGCCGAGCTGACCCACCGTCGCGGTCAGCGCCGGACGCACCGGCGCGGGCCGCACCGGCGACGGGGCCGCCGGAGCCTGCTCCGGCGTGGGCACCGAGGGCGCCACCGGGGCCGGCACGGCCACCGGCGCGGGCGCCAGGGTCGGTGCCGTACGCGCCCGCAGAGCCACCTCCGCACCCGCCGTCCGCGCCCGCTGGGCCTCCTGCTCCGCCGCACGGCGCTCCAGCTGCCGCAGCACGGCCGCCGCCCGCACGTACGCCGCCGGGCTGGCCGGGTACTTCGGACGGCTCGCGGCGAGCGCCCGCTGGGCCGCCTCGGCCTCCTTGAGCGCCTGCTCGGCCACCGTCACGGCCCGCTCGCGCAGCAGCCGGGCGATCTCGGTCTCGGCCTTCGCCAGCCGCGACTTCTCCGCCGTCAGCCGCCGCCCGAACCGGGTGGCCCGCTCCTCGGCGACCTCCGCCGCGTACTCGGCCTCGGCCAGCTGCTCCTCGAACCGCTCCTCGGCGCGCAGCCGCTGCGCCGAGGACATCTCGGCGGCCGCCCGGGCCGCCTTGTCCCGCTGGCGCAGCAGCAGCGCGAAGCCGAGCGTCGCGATCACCGCCGCGACGCCCACCGAGCGCACCAGGACGGTGTCCTGACTGAAAAGCAGCGCGGCGAGCGCGGCGACCAGCAGCACGCCGGCGGCGGTGGGGGGAAAGACCCGGCCGAGGACGGAGGAATGACGGTGGCGTCCGCGAGACATGTCCAAGAAACTAGCGTGCGAATTGGGGGCGTGTCAGCCCAGGGTCCCCTTCCGCCCTTGACAGGGGGCGGTTTTTACCGCACGTGCCCGGATTCTCACCCAAGATCACGAAGAAAGCCCTGCTCAACGAGGCCCCGGCGGTCTCAGCGGTGCGAGGCCGCCGGACCGCCCGGGTCGTCGTGGTTCTCCGGCAGCTTGCACACGTGCTGGATCCAGAGCGCCGCCGCGATCACCGCGGCCCCCGCCAGCACCGCGAGCCCGGCCGTCACGGCCTGGTCCTTGCGGGCCGACACGTCCAGTTCGCCCAGCAGGTAGATCCCGGCCCCCGCGTAGATCCCGGTGACCACCGACGACACCAGCGCGCTGGCCTGCCCCAGCACCACCGCCCGGGCCGCCAGCAGCGGATCGACCCCCTTCGCCCCGGGCTGCCGCTCGCGCACCGCCTTCAGCCGGGCCCGCAGCGACAGCGCGGTCGCCAGCAGGATCACGGCCACCGCCGCCAGCACCACCGGCGCCGCGGCCGGAACGGCCGGCAGCGTGTCCACGGAGGCCCACAGCTTGGAGCCGGCCCAGGACAGCGCCGTCGTGGCGGCGGTGATGCCGATCAGCAGACGGAGGCGAAGCAGCTTCACGCGGAGGAGGTCCTTCCCGGGTACCAGAACCGGCCGACCGCCCGGCGGCCCGGCGCGGCGACGCCAGGCCACCGTACCGGGCCCGGCCGGCGGACACCGGCGCCGACGACGGTCACCTACTCGGACGGCCGGGCCCCCGGTCGAGTTCCCCGGGCGACGGCCCCGGCCGCCGGCCCCCGCGGGACTCCCCCCGGCCCCGCGGCGGCCCTGCTACGGCCTCACTCCGGCAGCGTCAGCCGGATGTCGTCACGGCGCTTCACGCCCTGCGCGTCCGGGCCGCCCAGCGCCGTCAGCAGCGCGTCCACCCGCCCGTGCCCGGGCACCTCGGCCTCCGGCTGGGCGTCCAGCCAGGGGGCGAGCACGAAGGCCCGCTCGTGCGAGCGCGGGTGCGGCAGCAGCAGCTGCGGGTCGTCGCTCAGCACGCCCTCGTAGGCCAGGATGTCGACGTCCAGGGTGCGCGGGCCCCAGTGGACGGTCCGCACCCGCCCGAAGGCGTCCTCGATGGCGTTGCCGCGCTCCAGCAGGTCCCGCGGGGGCAGCGAGGTCCGCAGCACCACCACCGCGTTGTAGTAGTTCGGCTGCTCCTCGGGCCCGCCGACGGCCTCGGTCTCGTACACCGCGGAGACGGCCGTGATCTTCAGCCCCGGGGTGTCGGCGAGCGCGTCGACCGCGCCCTGGAGGGTGTCCAGCCGGTTGCCCAGGTTGCTGCCGAGCGCGATCACCGCGCACCGCTGGCTGTGCAGCGTGGTGTCGGCGGAGTCCACCCGGCTCTCCAGGTCGAACGCGTTCGGCGTGTCGCTGCTGTTCATCGAAGAAATCCCTCTGCATCGGATACCGGGCGCGCGGTGGGGGTCATGCGCGGCCCCGGTGGATGGTCACGGTCACGTCGTCGAACGGCACGGTGATCGGGGCGTCCGGCTTGTGCACGGTGACCTCGACCTCCTCGACCGCATCGTGCTTCAGGCACTGGTCGGCGATGCGCTGGGCCAGCGTCTCGATCAGGTCGACCGGCTCCCCGGCGATGATCGCGGTGACCTCCTCCGCCACCAGGCCGTAGTGCGCGGTGCGGGTGAGGTCGTCTCCGGCCGCAGCGGGGCGGGTGTCCAGGTAGAGCACGAGGTCGACCACGAAGGTCTGCCCCTCGACGCGCTCGCGCTCGAAGACGCCGTGGTGGCCCCGGGCTCGCAGCCCCCGCAGGGTGACGCGGTCCAGCAAACGAATCACTGCTCCCAGTCGGACGGGCCCCACCCGGAGAAAGGCATGGACGGGCAGGGCGAAGGCGGGCAGCACGCCCGCCACTCCGTTTCGAATCTACCCGCGAGCACGGACAACGCCTGACCGTCCTACCCGGCACGAACCGACGCCACGCGCGCCGATATGGCGATTGACGTGAACGTTCGGTGACCACTCGGAAATTCCCGGCGACTTCTCGGCGCCGTATTTCCGCGATCGCCGGAATCAGCTCTCCTCGTCGTCGTCCCCGCTGGTCAGAACGGGTGAACCGTGATGCGACCAGAGCTTCCACCCGGCCGGGGTGCGACGGAACAGATTCGTCGACACGACCTTTCCGCCGACCAGTGGTCCCAGCTCCCCCTCCTCTTCCGACTCACCGCCGGACAGGATGTTCTCGGTGCACGTGACAAGGGCCACATCCCCGTGCACCTCGGCCTCGACATCGGTCAGGAAGAACTGGATGTACTCCGTGTTCATCATGATCAGCATGTACGAACGGGTCACCTGGGCGCGGCCGCGCAGGACCGGCCAGCCCGGGTGCACGCACACCACCCCGCCCTTGTCGTCGGCGTCGGCGGCGCCCAGCCAGGCGTCCTCGACCGCTTCCAGGTCCCCCCGTTCCAGCGCCTCGTAGAGCCCCCGGTTCGCCGCGAGCACGGCCTCCAGGTCCGCCTCGCGAGCCCGCCCGGCCGTTCCGCCGCTCAACCTGCCGTCACCTGTCACAGACCCTCCCTCACACCGATCGCGCCGCGTGCTGCCAGGCCGCGACGACCCGGACGGCATCCGCCGTGCCGGACACGTCGTGCACCCGCACCGCCCAGGCTCCGGCCCGGGCGGACAGCACCGACACCGCGGCCGTCGCGTCGTCGCGCTCCCGGGCCGGGCGCAGTTCCCCGGTTGCCGGGTCGGCGAGCAGCGTACCCAGGAACCGCTTGCGCGAAGCCGCCACGAGCACGGGACGGCCGAGCGCGGTCAGCGCGTCCAGCCGGCCGAGCAGCGCCCAGTTGTGCTCGGAGGTCTTGGCGAAGCCGAGCCCCGGGTCGAGGATCAGCTGGTCCTCCTTGACCCCGGCGGCCAGCAGCGCGTCCACCCGGTCGGTCAGTTCGGCGACCACGTCCCGGACCACGTCGTCGTAGACGGCCAGCCGGTCCATGTCGGCGGACTGCCCGCGCCAGTGCATCACCACGAAGGGGGCGCCGGTCTCGGCGACCACCCGGGCCATCGCCGGGTCGGCGAGCCCGCCGGAGACGTCGTTGACGATCGCGGCGCCGGCCTCGACGGCCCGCTCGGCGACGGAAGCGCGCATGGTGTCCACGGAGACCATCACCCCGGCATCGGAGAGCTCGCGCACCACCGGGATCACCCGGCGCAGCTCCTCCTCCTCGGGCACCCGCTGCGAGCCGGGCCGGGTGGACTCGCCGCCGACGTCCACCAGGTCCGCGCCGCGGGCCCGCAGCGCGAGGCCGTGCGCGATCGCCTTGGCCGGGTCGTGCCACATCCCGCCGTCCGAGAAGGAGTCGGGCGTGACGTTGACAACGCCCATCACGGCACAGCGCTCGAGTCGCGGCAGGCCGGCCGGCAGGGAGAAAGACGGCGAATCGTTCATGCTTCCCATTATCGAACGGGGCCCCCGCCGACGATTCTCGGCGGGGGCCCCGTTCCGTGGCGGCGGGCCCCGGAGGGCGGCTGCGGGCCTCAGGCGGCCTCGGTGACCTCCCGGGTCGACGGGACCGGCATCAGCCCCTCGCGCTGGCGCTTGCGGCCGAACCGCGGCATGCCGAGGGTGATGAAGGCCTCCGCCTGCATCGCGGCGAAACCGATCCGCGGCAGGTCCCGGGTGCTCGGGAAGACCAGGAAGCGCGGCTCCCACTCGGGCTGGAACTTGGCGTTGAACTTGTACAGCGACTCGATCTGGAACCAGCGCGACAGGAACACCAGCAGCCCGCGCCAGGCACGCAGCACCGGGCCGGCGCCGATCCGCTCGCCGCGGGCCAGGGCCGAGCGGAACATCGCGAAGTTGAGCGACACCCGGCGCACGCCCATCGCGGGCACCGCCTGCAGCGCGGCGACGATCAGCAGCTCGTTCAGGCCGGGGTCGGCGGCGCGGTCGCGGCGCATCAGCTCCAGCGAGATGCCGTCCGGCCCCCAGGGCACGAAGTGCAGCACGGCCTTCAGGTCGTCGCCCTCCTCGCCCTCCTCCGGGGCCTTGTGGGCGGTGACCACCACGCAGTCGTCGTCCAGCGGGTCGCCGAAGCGGCCGAGGGCCATCGAGAAACCGCGTTCGGTGTCGGTACCGCGCCAGCGGGCGGCGGCGTCGGCGATCCGGTACTTCTCCTCCACGGTGAGCTCGGAGACCCGGCGCACCCGGCAGGAGTAGCCGTTGCGCTCGATCCGCTTGACCATCTGGCGCACGTTGCGCATGGCCCGGCCGGAGAGCGAGAAGGTGGCGGTGTCCACGATCGCCTCGTCGCCCAGCTCCAGCGCGTCCAGGCCCGCCTCGCGGGTCCAGACCTCGCCGCCGACCTCGCTGCAGCCCATCACCGCCGGCACCCAGGCGTGCTCGCGGGCCTCGGCCATGAACACCTTGATCGCGCCGGGCCAGGCCTCGACGTCGCCGACCGGGTCGCCGGAGGCCAGCATCACACCGGAGACCACCCGGTAGGAGATCGCCGCCTTGCCGGTGGGCGAGAACAGCACGCTCTTGTCGCGGCGCAGCGCGAAGTAGCCGAGCGAGTCGCGCTCGCCGTGCCGCTTGAGCAGCTCGCGGACCTTGTCCTCGTCCTCCGCGGTCAGCTCGGGCTTCGGCTTGCCCGGACGCAGCGCCAGGTAGGCGGTGGTGAAGGCGGTCAGCAGGCCGAGTCCGCCGAGCAGGTACGCGACCAGGTCGGACATCCGGATGTTGCTGTACCGGACCGGGCCCTCGAAGCCGAACAGTCCGTACCCGACGTGCTGCAGGCGCTCGGTCAGGCCGGGGTGGCCGATCTCGTACTTGCTCCGGGTGCTCACGATCAGCAGGCCGAGCAGCACGCTGAGGACGCCCATGACGACCAGGTTGACCAGCGCCCGCCACCGGGTGCGCGGGTCGGCCTTGGCGTAGAACTCGCGCTGGTGGACCAGCATCACGACGAGGACCACCAGCGAGACGACCGCCGGGCCGATCTGGTGCCAGCGCACGATGTGCAGTCCGGCGCTGACCGGCAGCAGCACGCAGACCGCCCGCCAGGCCCGCCGCTTGCGCCGGCGCAGCGCGTGCGCCAGCGGCACCAGCAGGATGCCGACCATCAGCGTGCCGACCGCCGCCAGGCTGGTGGTACCGCCCGGCAGCTGCCCGGCGAAGGTGTGCACCTTGGTGTGCCGGAGCTTGGGGAACACCGCGCTGGCTATGTCCATGAGCCCGATCAGCAGACAGGCGTAGCCGACCGCTCCGGGGAGCCAGGCCCTCGGGACGGCGGCCGCCTGGGTGCGCAGCGTCTGCAGGCCGCGGCGACGGCGGGGCGGCTGCTCGGGGCTCGGCTCAACGGACACGGGGACGCTCATGGAAGCTCAGCGTAGAGGCTGCGGTGCGGTGTCCGGTCACTCCGGAGGAGGACGGGTGATGGACCTTCATGCCTATTCCTTCATCAGGCAATGCGCATACCAAGGACCCGGAAACGGTCGGTAAACCGGAGCCGTGGTCGCGCTGCGGGTTGAGCCGGCGGTGGGAGCCCCGAGCCCGCCGCAGCGTGGCGCGACGGAACCCTCCGGGACGCGTTACGTACGGTGGACGCCGCATTCTAGGGCGCCGGTTGCCCTGCGGTTCCCCCCGCCCCACCCGGCCCGCCCGAGCGTCCGGACAGCCTAGCCGCGGTGGCCGGACCTGACGGACCGCCAGACGATGAAGCCTGCACCGACAGCGTCCCACCGGAAGGCCGACGGCATGGAACTGACCAGCGAAGCGCTGGTGAACTCGCTGCTCGCACTCGGCGTTGCGGCCATCGTCGCGACCCTGTGGCTCTGGCCGCGACTGGCACCCCAGCGCCCGCTGCCGGTGCTCGGCCGGATCGGTCTGCTGACGGTCGTTCAGGCCTCCGTCCTGGCCGTGCTCGCGCTGTCGGTGAACAACTCCTTCGGGTTCTACACCTCCTGGGACGACCTGCTCAGCCCGGGCGGCGCCAAGCTCGCGCTGACCAGCAACGAGAACCACAAGGGCGGCACCCCCGTCGCCGACGCACTGGTCGAGCCCACCACCGAGGGCGGCCTGGAGGCCGTCACCAACCTGCCGAAGGGCCCGCCCGAGGAGGTCGGCAAGATCGAGTCGGTCCGGGTCAACGGCAAGGAGACGGGCCTGTCCGACCAGATGTTCGTCTACCTGCCGCCCGCGTACTTCGACCAGAAGCTCGCCCTGGTCCGCTTCCCCGTCCTGCTGGCCATCGCCGGCTACCCGGGCACCACGCTGAACCTGCTGCAGGAGCTCCCCTTCGCCCAGACCGCGATCGAGCTGCAGCGCACCGGCAAGATGCCGCCGACCATCCTGGTACTGGCCCGCCCCGCGGTCGTCCCGTCCCGGGACACCGAGTGCGTGGACGTCCCCGGCGGGCCGCGCACCGAGACCTGGTTCGTCAAGGACGTCCCCGAGGCCATCCGCAGCACCTACCGGGCCGGCCGCACGGCCGGCTCCTGGGGCACCCTCGGCTACTCCACCGGCGGCAGCTGCGCGCTGCGCCTGGCGATGCGGTTCCCGAACGTCTACGGGAACGCCGCGAGCCTGCACGGCGACTTCACCGTGCGTCAGGACAACTACACCGGCGGCGACCTCTTCAACGGCGACAAGGAGCTGGCCCAGCAGCACGACCTCGGCTGGCGGCTGCAGAACCTGCCGGCCCCGACGCTCAACCTGCTGGCGGTCTCCACCCGCACGGAGAGCGACTACCCGCAGACCGTCCAGTTCGTCGACCAGGCCACCAAGGCCGCGGCGGCCAACCCGCAGTTCGCGATCGACTCGCTCTACCTGGACGACGGCGGGCACAACTTCGACAGCTGGACCAGGGAGCTGCCGGCCACCCTCGAATGGCTCGGCGCGCACCTGGGCTAGGACAGCTGAGTGAAACCCGCCGGTCGGCCCGGGGTGGCCGGCGGCCCGGGGGAACGTATCGCGACCGCCCGTCGGCCCCCGCCGGGCGCCGCCCCGGACCCGCGCAGGAGGCACCGTGCTGAGCACCCGCTCGCTCTTCGACGAGATCTACCGGAACGACCAGGCGTACCAGTTGTTCTGCAGCATCGCGGCCGGCGGCGAGGAGCAGGGCGGCTGGGAGAACGAGCGGATCGCCTCGCTCGCCCGGGACCCGGTCCTCGCCCCGAAGGTCGCCCGGCACGGTGCCGACGAGCGCAAGCACGGCCGGATCTTCGCCCAGCTGCTGCACAAGCGCGGCCTGCCCAGGGTGCCCGTGCCGGACGAGGCGGACTACTGCATGCTGCTGGAGCGCCAGGGCATCGGCCTCTCGCACGAGCGGCTGAACAGCGACGTCCCGCTGACCGACCGCGAGATCATCACCTACCTCGCCCACAGCCGGGTCACCGAGCAGCGCGCCGCCGAGCAGATGCGCCGACTGGTGAGGGCGTACGAGGACAACCCCGACCTCGGCCGGGCGATGCGGATGATCTCCGCCGACGAGGAGAACCACCTCGCCTACTGCCACGAGGAGCTGCTGCGGCTGGTCTCCGAGGGCCACGGCCCGTACGTCCGGCACGCCCTGGAGACCAGTGCCCGCGGCGAGATCCGCACCCACCGGGACGTCGGCCTCGCCGTCACCGCCCGGATGGCCCGGATCCTGCGCTGGCCGCACTGGCAGCTCACCCTGGTCACCCTCGGGGTGCGGGCGCTCTACCTGTACGACCGCGCCTACGGCTGGCGCCGGATGGTCACGCTGCGGATGCCCGAGCGCCGCAACGCCCTCGGCACCCCGGCCCCGCCGCACGCGGAGCACGAGGTGCTCTGAGCGGACCCCCGCCGGCCGCCCTAGCGGCCGATGATGAGGCTCATCGCCTCGGCCCGGGTGGCCGGGTCGCGCAGCTGGCCGCGCACGCAGGAGGTGATGGTCTTGGCGCCGGGCTTGCGGATGCCGCGCATCGACATGCACATGTGCTCGCACTCGACCACGACGATGGCCCCGCGCGGCTCCAGGATCCGCATCAGCGCGTCGGCGACCTGGCTGGTCAGCCGCTCCTGCACCTGCGGCCGGCGGGCGTAGACGTCGACCAGCCGGGCGAGCTTGGACAGCCCGGTGATCTTGCCGCTGGTGGACGGGATGTACCCGACGTGCGCCACACCGCGGAACGGCACCAGGTGGTGCTCGCAGACCGAGGTCAGCTCGATGTCCTTGACCAGCACCATCTCGTCGTGACCGAGGTCGAAGGTGGTGGTGAGGACGTCCTCGGGCTCCTGCCACAGGCCCGCGAATATCTCCTTGTAGGCACGCGCGACCCGGGCCGGGGTCTCCAGCAGGCCCTCGCGGTCCGGGTCCTCCCCGACGGCGAGCAGCAGCTCGCGGATGGCGTTCTCGGCCCGCTTCTGGTCGAAGGTACCGACGGCGGGCGGACCGTCGAACGTCACCGGGTCGATCATGCGGGCCTCGCTTACGTATGGGAAGAGCTCTGGCTGAACAGCACGGATGCCGCGCCTCCAGGGTACAAACCCTGGTGACGCGGCATCCATTCCCTACGGAGTGGGGGGGTCAGCCCTCGGTCGGCGGCTCTGCCGGCAGCGGCGGGAGCTTCACGACGTCCACCGGAGCGCTCTCCACGGAGGCGGCGCCGTTGGTGAGCGCCAGCTCCTTCGGGGACTGCACCGGAGGCCGGGTGGACGGCGTGCGGCGGGCGGAGCCCGTCCAGGCCGGCCGGGCCGGGCGCTTGACGATCGGGGCGAAGATCTCGGCGATCTGCTCCTTGTTCAGGGTCTCCTTCTCCAGGAGCTCCAGAACCAGGTTGTCGAGCACGTCGCGGTTCTCGACCAGGATCTCCCAGGCCTCGTTGTGCGCCGTGTCGATGAGCTTCTTGACCTCCTCGTCCACCAGCCCGGCGACCTCTTCCGAGTAGTCGCGCTGGTGGCCCATCTCGCGGCCCAGGAACGGCTCCGAGTTGTCCGAGCCGAACTTGATCGCGCCGAGGCGCTCGGTCATGCCGTACTGGGTGACCATGGCCCGGGCCGTCGCGGTGGCCTTCTCGATGTCGTTCGAGGCGCCGGTGGTCGGGTCGTGGAAGACCAGCTCCTCCGCCGCGCGCCCGCCCATCATGTAGGCGAGCTGGTCGAGCATCTCGTTGCGGGTGGTGGAGTACTTGTCCTCGTCCGGCAGCACCATGGTGTAGCCGAGGGCCCGGCCGCGGGACAGGATGGTGATCTTGTGCACCGGGTCCGCGTTCGGGGAGGCCGCCGCGACCAGGGCGTGACCGCCCTCGTGGTACGCGGTGATCTTCTTCTCCTTGTCGGACATGATCCGCGTGCGCTTCTGCGGACCGGCCACGACGCGGTCGATCGCCTCGTCCAGGATGCCGTTGTCGATCAGCTTCTTGTCCGAGCGGGCGGTCAGCAGCGCCGCCTCGTTGAGGACGTTCGACAGGTCGGCACCGGTGAAGCCGGGGGTGCGCTTGGCGACGGCCGACAGGTCGACGTCGGGCGCGATCGGCTTGCCCTTCTGGTGCACCTTGAGGATGTCCAGCCGGCCCTGGAGGTCGGGGCGCTCCACCGCGATCTGGCGGTCGAAGCGGCCCGGGCGCAGCAGCGCCGGGTCCAGGATGTCGGGGCGGTTGGTCGCGGCGATCAGGATCACGCCGCCCTTGACGTCGAAGCCGTCCATCTCGACCAGCAGCTGGTTGAGGGTCTGCTCGCGCTCGTCGTGGCCGCCGCCGAGGCCCGCGCCGCGGTGCCGGCCGACGGCGTCGATCTCGTCGACGAAGACGATCGCCGGGGCGTTCGCCTTGGCCTGCTCGAAGAGGTCGCGGACGCGGCTGGCGCCGACGCCGACGAACATCTCGACGAAGTCCGAGCCGGAGATGGAGTAGAACGGCACACCGGCCTCGCCCGCGACGGCGCGCGCCAGCAGGGTCTTGCCGGTACCGGGCGGGCCGTAGAGCAGCACGCCCTTGGGGATCTTGGCGCCGACGGCCTGGAACTTGGCCGGCTCCTGGAGGAACTCCTTGATCTCGTGGAGCTCCTCGACCGCCTCGTCCGCACCGGCGACGTCGGCGAAGGTGGTCTTGGGGGTGTCCTTGGTGAGCAGCTTGGCCTTGGACTTGCCGAACTGCATGACCCGGGAGCCGCCGCCCTGCATCTGGTTCATCAGGAACAGGAAGACCAGGACGATGATCACGATCGGGAGCATCGACAGCAGCAGGCTGACGAAGGTGCTCTGCTTCTCCGGGCTGATGGTGTAGCCCTCGGCGAGCGTGCTCTGGTCCTTGTCGTTGACCTGGGCCTGGAGCTTGTCGGCGATGGCGACGCCCTGGTCGCCGATGTACGAGGCCTGGAACTTGGTACCGGACGGGGTCTTGCCCGTACCGGAGCTGGGCAGTGTCGCGCCGTCCTTCAGCTGAATCTTGATCGTGTTCGAGTCACCGGTGGTGATCTGCGCCGACTTGACGTTGTGCGCGTCGATCGCCGCGACGACCTGACCGGTGTCCACCGTCTTGTAGCCGTTCGAGTCCGAAACGACCTGCATCAGTACGATGACGGCGAGGACGGCCAGCACGATCCACATGATCGGCGCACGGAAGTATCGCTTAACGTCCATCCATGCGGGGCGTTGCCGCCCCGTCCCTCCTGCCACTCAACGGCGCCGGGAGGCTGTTGGGCCGCGGCGCATCCGATTGGTGCTCATGTGAAGAGCGGTTTATTGGACCGTACCGCAGTCGAACCCACCCATGGCGGGAGCACGGCGACACGGCTTTGGTTCTTTGTCCCCCCGGGACAACGGGCGGGAACGGCCTACTGTTCCCGCCCGTAGCCCGAACGGGCCTCAGCCGCCGTAGACGTGCGGGGCGAGGGTCCCGATGAACGGGAGGTTGCGCAGCTTCTCCGCGTAGTCCAGGCCGTAGCCGACCACGAACTCGTTGGGGATGTCGAAGCCGACGTACTTCACGTCGATCTCGACCTTGGCCGCGTCCGGCTTGCGGAGCAGGGTGCAGACCTCCAGCGAGGCCGGACCGCGCGAGCCCAGGTTGCCCAGCAGCCAGGACAGCGTCAGACCGGAGTCGATGATGTCCTCGACGATCAGGACGTCACGGCCGGCGATGTCGGTGTCCAGGTCCTTCAGGATCCGCACCACACCGGAGGACTTGGTGCCCATGCCGTACGAGGAGACGGCCATCCAGTCCATGGTGACCTGCGAGTGCAGGGCCCGGGCGAGGTCGGCCATGACCATCACGGCCCCCTTGAGGACGCCGACGATCAGCAGGTCCTTGCCTGCGTAGTCCCGGTCGATTCGCTCGGCCAGCTCCAGGAGCTTGGCGTCGATCTCGTCCTTGCTGATGAGCACCTTCGCGAGGTCAGCGCCCATGTCGTTCTGGTCCACCGGGGATACGTCCTCAAACGTTCGGGGTCTTTGTGGCCGGCGGCCGGCTCCCCCGGGGCATGCCTCGCCCGTCAGTCGCCCTGCCGCCGAAAGACCAGCGTGCCACACCTGCGGGTGGCCTCGACGCCCCCGGGTAGGTGCAGCGGGCCCTGTCCGCGCCATCCGGTGACCAGCAGGTCGATCGTCTCCAGGTGCCGGGCGAAGAGGTCCCCGGCCGGACAGCCCGCCCGCAGCGCGGCCCGGCGCAGCACCCGGCGGCGCACCGCGGGCGGCAGTTCGGCCAGTTTCACGGCGTCCAGGGCCCCGTCGCCCGTACGGAGGTCGCGTTCGGCCAGAGAGGCCCACTGGTCGAGGGCGTCGGCGTCGTCGCGGAACAGCCGGGCCGTGCGGGCCAGCGCCTCGACCACTCCACCGCCCAGGTGCTTCTCCAGGACGGGCAGCACCTCGTGGCGGACGCGGGAGCGGGTGTAGGCGGGATCACAGTTGTGCGGGTCGTCCCAGACCGGGATCGACTGGGCGGCGCAGGCCTGCCGGGTGGCCGCCCGGTCCAGCTCCAGCAGCGGGCGGCGGTAGCGGCCCTTCTGGGCGGGCATCCCGGCCAGCGAGCGCGCGCCGGAACCGCGGGCCAGGCCCAGCAGCACGGTCTCGGCCTGGTCGTCCCTGGTGTGGCCGAGCAGCACCGCGATCGCACCGTGGCGGTCGGCGGCCTCGTCCAGGGCGGCGTAGCGGGCGTCCCGGGCCGCGGCCTCCGGGCCGCCGGTGCGGCCGACCCGCACCGGGACCGCCTCCACCGGGTCGAGGCCGAGCGTGCGCAGCCGGTCGGCCACCTGGGCGGCCCGCTCGGCGGAGCCGGCCTGGAGGCCGTGGTCGACGGTGACGGCGCCGACCCGCAGACCGATCTTGGGGGCCTCGAAGGCGGCGGCGATGGCCAGCGCCATCGAGTCCGCGCCGCCGCTGACGGCGACCAGGACCAGCGGCGAGCCGGGCGCGGCCGGGGTCCGGGGCAGCCCGGAGGGATGGCGCGCGGCGTTGCCGATCAGGGTGGTGCCGACCGCGGCACCCACCAGCGGCGCCCCGGCCGGGCGCTCGCGGGGCTCGCGCACGGGCGCGGTGAAGGTGGAACCGGCCTCGGCGGCGAGGTCGGTGAGCGTACGGCGAACGGCCAGGCGTATCGCGGCGACAGCGGGGTGAGGGCCCACGGCGGAAGACTCCTCGGCGGAGGGGGGACAGGACTCGCGGCGGACGCGGCGGGGACCGCGCACCGGCATGAACGCCCGGTTACGGGGCGCTCACAGATGGTGGCAGATAGTGGCCACCCACTACGCCACCCGCGCGCCCGCCGGCACCACCGTCCCACGTTCGGGTGAATGAAGAAACGCTTCTTCACCCGTCGTACGGCCGATTGGACCACTCGTACGAGCGGGTTTGACCGGCGCGCGCCGCTTGCCGTCCGGCTCCCGGCGCGCCCGCGTCACGACCGCGCGCTCAGCGGGCCACCCGGGCCACCCAGGCGGCCGGATCGTGGATCTCCTCCTTGGTCGGCAGGGTGTTCGGGGAGGTCCACACCCGGTTGAACCCCTCCATGCCGACCTGCTCCACCACCCCGCGCACGAACACCGCGCCGTCCTGGTACTGGCGCAGCTTGGCGTCCATGCCGAGCAGCCGGCGCAGCACCAGGTCGAGCCGGTTGGCACCGCGGTCCCGGCGCTGCTGGAACTTCTCCCGGATCTCGGCGACCGTCGACACCACGGCCGGCCCGACGCCGTCCATCACCACGTCCGCGTGGCCCTCCAACAGCGACATCACGGCCGTCAGCCGGCCGAGGATCTCGCGCTGCGCGGGCGACTGGACGACCTCCAGCAGGTTCCCGGACGAGGTGCGCTCCCGGCTTCCGCCGCCCGGCAGGCCGCCGAGCGAACCCGCCGCGTCCCGCAGCCGCTCCAGCAGGGCGCCCGGGTCGACGTCCGTCTCGGCGAGGAAGGACTGCACCTCGGACTGGATGTGGTCGCGCAGCCACGGCACCGCGGTGAACTGCGTCCGGTGCGTCTCCTCGTGCAGGCAGACCCAGAGCCGGAAGTCGGACGGGTCGACGTCCAGCTCCCGCTCGACATGCACGATGTTCGGCGCCACCAGCAGCAGCCGGCCCGGCCCGGGGCCGTCCGGCCCCAGCCGCGGCTTGTCGAACAGCGCGGCCGGGCTGTCCGGCGCCTCCAGCGGCGCCTCGGCCGGGGCGAAGGTCTCGTACTGGCCCAGCACCTTGGTGGACAGGAACGCCAGCAGCGCCCCGACCTCGATCCCGGTGGCCTTCTCGCCCACCGCCCCGAACATCCCGGCCGCCGCGCTGTTCGCCCGTCGCGCCTGGAGCTTCTCCACCAGCGGCTGGACGACCGTCCGGAAGCCCGCCACGTTCGCCCGGATCCACCCGGGGCGGTCCACCACCAGCACCGGCGTCGCCACGGCCTGGGAGAGGCTGGACGAGCGCATGCCGGTGAACGCCCGCACGTGCTCCTCCGCCGCCAGGGCGTGCCGGCGCAACTCGGCGACCACCGCCGCCGCTTCCTCCCGGCTCACTTCCGGACCCGGCCGCACCAACCTGGTCGCGGTTGCGACCGCGAGGTTCCAGTCGACCATGTCAGCACCGCCACTCGCGCTCGTCATGCCCTCACCGTACGTGCTCCCCACCGCCAACGGCAGCCACCCGCCGCCAACACCTCTCCGCCGAGGGCCCCGACGCACCGCCCCGGCCACGGCCGGGCACCGGCGGGGCCTCCCCGCGCCCGGCGGAGCGCCCGACGGAGCACCCGACGAACGGGGGCTGACGGCCGCCCGCCCGTGGCACCGCCGCCGGACGCCGGGTCAGTGGCAGCCGCAGGTGGTGAGGCGGGCGGCCACGCGGTCCATGGCGGCGCGGGCGGTGTCGGCGGGGGCGGTGGTGCGGGTCATGACGGCGAAGGCGAGCAGCCGGCCGTCGGCGTCGACGGCGGTGCCCGCGAGGGTGTTGACGCCGCTGAGGGTGCCGGTCTTGGCGCGGATCAGGCCGGCCGCGTCGGCGGCGCCGGACCCGGAGCCGTAGCGCTTGTTGAGGGTGCCGGTGAAGCCGGCGACCGGGAGGCCGGTGAGCACCGGGCGCAGGGTGGGGTGCTGTTCGGAGGCGGCCAGCACGAGCAGTCGGACCAGGACGGCGGGCGGGATCGCGTTGCCCGGGTGCAGGCCGCTGCCGTCGTTGAGGACCGCGTTGCCCATCGGCACGCCGAGCCGGGTGAGTTCCTGGGTGACGGCGGCCGCGGCGCCCTCGAAGCTCGCCGACTGGTGGGCGGCGACGGCGACCTGACGGGCGATCGCCTCGGCGAGCTGGTTGTCGGAGGTGGTCAGCAAGCGTTCGACCAGCCGGGAGACCGTCGGCGACCGGACGTCGGCGAGGGGTATCGCGCCGGAGGGGGCCGGGGCGGCCGCGGGCGCGACCTTGCCCGTCACGGCGACGCCCCGGGCCCTGAGCAGTGCGGCGAAGGCCTCGGCGGCCGCGGCCGCCGGGTCGGCGACCCGGTCCGGCGCGTCGTCCCGGCTCTTCGGGTCCACCCTGCCCTCGTCCACCATCAGCGGGACCACCAGGGCGATGTTCTGCGCGTCGTGGTTGCGGTGCTGCGGGCTGCCCGCGTACAGCGACAGGTCGTAGTCCAGCCGGACCGACGTGACGCCGATGTTCTTGAGGCCGTCGGCGGTCTGCTGGGCGAGGAGGTCCAGCGAGGCGGGGGCGGTGTCGGCGTCGGCCGGCTGCCCGCCGATCTGCACCTGGTCGGCGGGCAGCGCGGTGAGCGTCGGGTCTCCGCCGCCGACCAGGGTGATCGCGCCCGGGTCCGCGCCCCGGACCACCCGGGTGTGCAGCCGGGTGTCGCCCGGGATGAGGGACAGGGCCGCGACCGCGGTGGCCAGTTTGGTGGTGGAGGCGGGGGTGGCCGGGGTGTTCTCCCCGGATCCGTACAGGAGTTGGCCGGTTCCGACGTCCGCGACGGCGACGGTGACCTCGCCGAGGCTCCGGTCGGCGAGGGCGGCGGCGAGCGCCTGCTGGAGGCCCTGGGCGGTGGGGACGGCGGCGCCGGCACCGCCCTCGACGGCGGCCAGGACGGCGCCGGGCGCGGGGGCCGGGCGTGCACCGGGCGCGTCGCCGCCGGCGGCGGTGGGCGAGGTGGCGCCCGGTTGCGCGGCCCGTTGGGCGGGCGTGCCGCCCGGCCCCGTGCTCGGGCCGTCGCCCGGCCGGGACTTGGCGCCGCCCTTCCCGTGGTCGCCCTTCTTCCCGTCGCGGCCGTCCCGCCCGTCGTGGTCCCCGTCCTCGCCCTGCCCGGCGCTGTGTCCGCCCGGCGCCGGGGACGGCTGCGCGTACGCGCCGCCCGAGGTCAGGACCGTACCGACGACCAGCAGCGCCGCCCCGAACAGCCCCGCGGCCGTCCCCCCGCGGCGGCGCGCCGCCCCTCCCCCTGCTCGCACCGACCGGCCCCTTTCCCGAGCACTCACTCCCGTAGGAGACACTTGGATTCTGTCAGTCCCTACCTTGGAGGAACCGTTGGAGTTCGACGTCCTTATCGAAATCCCGAAGGGCTCTCGTAACAAGTACGAGGTCGACCACGAGACCGGCCGTCTGCGGCTCGACCGGATGCTCTTCACCTCGACCCGCTACCCGGCCGACTACGGCTACGTCGAGGGCACGCTCGGCGAGGACGGCGACCCGCTGGACGCCCTGGTCATCCTGGACGAGCCGACCTTCCCGGGCTGCCTGATCAAGTGCCGCGCCATCGGCATGTTCCACATGACCGACGAGGCCGGCGGCGACGACAAGCTGCTCTGCGTCCCGGCGACCGACCCGCGCTGGGAGCACCTGCGCGACATCCACCACGTGTCGGAGTTCGACCGCCTGGAGATCCAGCACTTCTTCGAGGTCTACAAGGACCTGGAGCCGGGCAAGTCCGTCGAGGGCGCCAACTGGGTCGGCCGCGCCGAGGCCGAGGCCGAGGTCATCGCTTCGATCAAGCGTCTGGCGGAGCAGGGCGGCCACTGAGCCGTCGTTCCGATCTCATTCGATCGAGGGCGGTTCGAGGCAGGTCGGGACAGCCAGGGGCCGGGGCCCGCGGATTCCTCCGCGGGCCCCGGCCCCTGTCGTGTCCGAGCCCGGCCGGTGCCGGGAAGGTCAGTCCTCCAGCCGGAAGCCGACCTTGATGCACACCTGGTAGTGCTTGATCCGGCCGTCCTCCAGGTGGCCCCGGACCTGCGAGACCTCGAACCAGTCGAGGTTGCGCAGCGTCCGGGAGGCCCGCTCCACCCCGTTGCGGATCGCGGCGTCGACGCTCTCGGTCGAGGACCCGACGATCTCGGTCACCCGGTACACATGGTCGGTCATGGCGGACTCCTCAGCTGTGCGACGGCCCCCGGTCCACCGTGCACCGGCCCGGGTCCGCCCGCACCCCGACAGCCCCCGGGACAGGGGGCTCCGGAGGGCCGCCCGCGCCCCGCCGGGCAGGGGCCCTAGAAGGCCGCCCGCACCTCACCGACCGGCAGGCCGCCGCCGAGCAGCGGAGCCGCGCCGATCCGCTCGACGGTCCCGTCCGCCCCGGTCACCCCGAGCCGGCGCAGCGCGGCCGCCAGCACCGGGCCGCGGGCCCGCTCGGCGCCGTCCTCGATCTTGAAGGCCAGCGCCCGCCCGTCCGGCAGCGCGACCACCTGGACGGCCTCGGCGCCCATCTTGGACAGCGCGCCCGGCACCGCCCGCATCAGCCAGGTGTCGGCCCGGCGGGTGCCGGCCACGTACTCGGGGTGGGCGCGCATCGCGTCGGCGACGCGGCGCGGCCCGGTGCCCTCGGCGGCCAGCAGCAGGCCGCGGTAGCCGCGCGCCAGGCCGGTCAGCGACACGGCCAGCAGCGGCGCGCCGCAGCCGTCCACCCCGGCGTGCACGGCGGTCTCGCCGGTGGCCTCCTCCAGGGCCTCGCGGGCCAGCAGCTGGATCGGGTGGACCGGGTCGAGGTAGCTCGCGGTGTCCCAGCCGTTGGCGGTGCAGGCGGCCAGCCAGCCGGCGTGCTTGCCCGAGCAGTCCATCAGGATCGGGGCGCGCCCGCGGCCCGCGGCGAGCAGCAGCTCCGCCTCGGTCTCGTCCAGCGGGAGGTCGGCCGGGGTGCGCAGGGCCGACTCGTCGAGCCCGGCGGAGCCGAGGATGCTCCGCACACCATCGAGGTGAAACGATTCTGCAGAGTGGCTGGAGGCCGCCAGCGCCAGCAGCTCGCCACCTATCGCGAGCCCGGCCCGCAGCGTGGCCACCGCCTGGAACGGCTTGGCGGTCGACCGCGGGAAGACCGGGGCGTCCGGGTCGCCGAGCGCGAACTCGACCGAGCCGTCGGCCGCGAGCAGCACCAGGGAGCCGCGGTGACGGCCCTCGACGAAACCGGAGCGCACGACCTCGGCGAGAACGGGCGCGGTGACGGGCAGGGACATGGCGGATGAGCCTTCCGGGGGCGAGGGTGGGCCGGGAGCGAGCCGGGTCCCACCACCCGCGGCGGCTCACCCGGTCAGAGCGGCCCACCTGCGAGTAGGTCGTCGACCCGTGCCTCCCCATCACGGTACCTGCGGGTGATCTCGGCATTGCAACCGTCGGCCGTGCGCAGCAGCCGCTGGCGCCGTCCCGACACCTCGCGCTCGTGCGCCCGCAGCCGCTCCAGGGCGGCCAGCAGCTCCTCGGCCGGGTGCGCGGCCAGGTCGGCGAGCTGGACGTCGCCCATCAGCGCGTCCGCCTCCAGCCGGGACTCCTCGGTGCGCGGCGGGCCGAGGGTGACGTGCCGGGCCGAGCGCCGCACGGTGGAGGGCGCGTCGGTCAGGATGGCCGGCAGCCGGTCCAGCAGGTCGCCGGGGACGAGGTCGGGGCCGGACGGGCCGGCCGTACGGACCGGGCCCACCCCGGGCCGCCGGTCGAGTTCCGCGCGCAGGATGTCCATCCGCCCGTGCAGCAGCCGCCGCAGGTAGGACAGGTCGGCCTCCTGCTCCAGGGTCTCCCGGCGCAGCACCCGCAGCTGCTCCAGGCCCAGCCGCTCCAGATCGGGCTCGGCCTCCGCGCCCGCCGCCGGACCGTACGGGCCCCCCGGATCCCGCACCACCGGCCCGAACCGGTCCCGCGCCGCGCTGCTCGCGTCCATCACCCAACCACCTGACGTCGTCCGATCCCGCCCGCTCGCGGCACCCCGTCCCTGCCGCCGGTCCGGCCCGGCCCCCGACGGGCCGGGCGTCCCGTCCACCGGCACCCCCGGGAGCCCCGGGAGGGTCCGGTCCCCGGCCGCGACCGCCCACCGGACGGCACCGCCAGACGCCTGACCTACCGGCTCGACCGCCCGGCCGAACCCGGCCCGGCGCGGCGGACCTCCTGGCGCCCCGGACCCTTCGTACGGTCCACCAGCGTGCCACCCCTCCCGGCGCGCGCGCACCGCCCGTGCACCCGAACGGCCCCCTGGCGAACGGGGGTGGCTGATATGACCGGTCCTTTTCGCAGCAAGAGCAGCGCCCGATTCAGCGCAGGCGCGCACTCCAGGGCGTGCACGACCTTTGCACGCGCCCCTGGTGTGCGCCCTGAGGAGGCCGCTGAGGCGGACGGGAAGGGTGCGGCGGGCTCCCGGGGCACGGCCGGCGCGCGGCGGCGGATGCTCCTCGGGGGCCCTCCCGGGGGCCCTGTGGCGCTCCGGCACAATGGCGGCATGCGAGCAGTGGTGCAGCGAGTGACCGAGGCCCGGGTGACCGTGGCCGGTGAGACCGTCGGCGCGATCGAGGGGCCCGGGCTCTGTGTCCTGGTCGGCGTCACCCACGACGACACCCCCGCCAAGGCCGCCCAACTGGCCCGCAAGCTCTGGACGCTGCGGCTGCTGCCCGCGAACGACGAGGGCGTCGAGCAGAGTTGCTCCGACCTCGGCGCCCCGCTGCTGGTGATCAGCCAGTTCACGCTCTACGGCGACGCCCGCAAGGGCCGCCGCCCCACCTGGAACGCCGCCGCCCCCGGCCCGGTCGCCGAGCCGCTGGTGGACGAGGTGGTGGCACAGCTGCGCGCACTGGGCGCGAAGGTGGAGACGGGCCGGTTCGGCGCCGACATGCAGGTGGCGCTGGTGAACGACGGCCCGTTCACCGTCCTCGTCGAGGTCTGACCGCGCCGGGGCCGGGCGGCCCCGGCCACGCGGCGGTCTACTGGGGGACGATCACGTCCTGGGTGCCCGGCACCGTCCCGGCCAGCAGCACGGCGTCCACCGGGACGTTCCGCTTGACGATCGCCAGCGCGATCGGCCCCAGCTCGTGGTGCCGGGCCGAGGAGGTCACGAAGCCCAGCGCCCGCCCGTCCGGGTCGGTGGCCAGCCGCACCTCGGTGCCGTGCGGGGGCAGTGTCTCCTCGGTGCCGTCCAGGTGCAGGAAGACCAGCCGGCGCGGCGGGCGGCCCAGGTTGTGCACCCGGGCGACGGTCTCCTGGCCGCGGTAGCAGCCCTTCTGGAGGTGGACGGCGGTGCGCAGCCAGTCCACCTCGTGCGGAATGGTCCGGTGGTCGGTCTCGAAGCCCAGCCGGGGCCGGTGGCCCTCGATCCGCAGCGCCTCGTACGCCCAGACCCCGGCCGCCGGGCCGTACCCGGCGGTGAGCCGCTCCAGCTCGCCGCGCGGCACGAACAGGTCACGCCCGTACGGGAGTTCGCGGACGGCGGCGGCACCCTCGACGGCGGCGGTGGAGCCGGCCGGCAGGTGGACCACGGCGTACTCGGCGGTCGCGTCGGCGACCTCCACCCGGTAGAAGAACCTCATGCTGTCCAGGTAGGCCACCAGCGCCTCCTGGGTGCCAGGCTCGACGTGCGCCCAGGTGGTGGTGCCGTCGTCCACCAGGTAGAGCGCGTGCTCGACGTGCCCGTTCGGGGACAGCACCAACGCCTCGGCGGCCTGCTGCGGCGGCAGCTCGCTGACGTGCTGGGTGAGCAGCAGGTGCAGCCAGGAGAGCCGGTCCGGGCCGGTCACGGTGACCACGCCGCGGTGCGAGAGGTCCACGAAGCCCGCACCCTGCGACAGGTTGCGTTGCTCGCGGAAGATGTCGCCGTAGTGGGCGGCGACGCCTTCGTCGGCCCCCTCGGCGGGGACGGCTCCGGGCAGGGAAAGCAGCGGGCTCTTCACACCGGTCATACCGGCCAGCTTACGACCGCCCCTCGGCGAGCTTGGCGGTGCAGTCCGCACAGCGGCCGAAGATCGCGAAGTGCTTGAGGTCGGTGTCGAAGCCGTACCGCTCGCGCAGGCTGTCGACCAGCGGCTGGGCGATCTCGGTGCCGGTCTCGGTGACCTGCTCGCAGTCCCGGCAGACCAGGTGCAGGTGGTGGTGGCGGCCGGCCAGGTGGTAGGTCGGGGCGCCGTGGCCGAGGTGGGCGTGCGAGACCAGGCCCAGTTCCTCCAGCAGCTCCAGGGTCCGGTAGACGGTGGAGATGTTGACGCCGCTGGCCGTCCGGCGGACGTGGCAGAGGATGTCGTCGGGGGTGGCGTGGTCGAGTTCGTCGACGGCCTCCAGCACGAGCTGGCGCTGCGGGGTGAGTCGGTACCCGCGTTCGCGCAGGTCGGCCTTCCAGTCGCCGGAGAGCTGCCAGTCGGTGGTGCCGGTGTCCGCCACGGTACTGTCCCTGCCAATGGTCGGGGGTCCTGGATGCAAGTGTAGGGACCGGCCCGCGGCCGGTCCCTACCTCGTGCACCGAAGTGCCGGTCGTGCGACCGGCCTACTTGAAGAACGCGATGCCGTCGTCCGGCAGGTCGTTGATGTCCTTGATCAGCTGGGCGGGGCTGAGCACCTTCTTCAGCTGCGCGGACATGTACGGGCGCAGCGGCACGTTCGGGGCGGCCTTCTCGCCGACCCAGAGCAGCTCGCCGTTGACGAAGCCGTACAGCCGCTTGCCGCCCGAGTACTCCGGGGAGCCCTCGATCCGGGCGACGGCGTCGGTGGAGACGTCGACCTGGGGCTTGCCGTCGGCCAGCTCGCCGTACCAGATCTCGACCGTGCCGTCGTCGCGGACGGAGGAGATCTCGATCCCCCGGGCGCCGCTGGTGCCGTCGTGGTTGCTGGTGATGCGCCAGAACGCGTGCTCGTTCTCCAGCGGGCGGACCTTCTCACCCTCCTCGTTCAGCACCCAGGTGCGGGAGCGGAACTCCAGGAAGGGGCGGCCGTCGTGGCGGATCACGATCTCCTGGCCGAAGTTGCACTTCTCCGCGCCGGGGAAGTCGAAGACGCCCGCGCCCTCCCAGGTGCCGAGGAGGAAGGCGAGCGGGACGACGTCCCTGTGGAGGTCAGAGGGGATCTCGATCATGTTCCTGGTCGCTGTTCTCGTCGGTGTGGGACTGCCTCAACCGTACGGCAGGCTCAGCGCTGGCCCTGGTACAGCTTCATCACCGAGAAGATGGCGAACCAGGTGATCAGCACGGCCATGAGGGCCAGCAGACCGTCGAAGAAGATTTCCAGACCGGACACGGGGGGCTCCCAGGCGGCGACAGTGTGGTGGATTTTGCTCCGCTCACTCTATCCGCCGGGTTCCGGGCGGTCGCGGTGAGCCCCACCACGTCGCGGTTCGCGCCGTGCTCCGCCGCCTTCCCGTCGCCTTCCCGTCGCTGCCCAAGCTTTGCCCAAGGGTTCCGGGGATGCCGGACGGCGGGGGTGGCGGGCGCTCTATGGTGGCGCCATGTCGAAGAAACTGGTCATCAAGGTCACCGCAGGGGCGGACGCGCCGGAGCGGTGCTCGCAGGCGTTCACGGTGGCGGCGGTGGCCGTCGCCAGCGGGATCGAGGTCTCGCTCTGGCTGACCGGGGAGTCCTCCTGGTTCGCGCTGCCGGGCCGGGCGGCGGAGTTCGAGCTGCCGCACGCGGCGCCGCTGCCGGACCTGCTGGAGTCGATCCTGGCAGCCGGCTCGGTGACGCTGTGCACCCAGTGCGCGGCCCGGCGCGGGATCGAGCAGAAGGACACCGTCGAGGGCGTCCGCATCGCGGGCGCCCAGGTCTTCGTCAGCGAGATCATGTCGGACGGCGTCCAGGCGCTCGTGTACTGACGCCCGCCGTGCCCTACGGGCGCTGCTCGTGGTCGGGGCGGTCCCGGTCGTGGCCGGGTTCGTCCCACTTCGGGTCGTCCCAGCGCGGGTCGTCCCACCAGTCGTCGTCCGGGTCCCGCTTGTTGGCGAACACCGCGGCGGCGGGCGGGATGACCATCGCGACCACGCACATGCCGATCGCCGCGCCGACCGAGAAGAACCGCACCACACCCCAGGCCATGACGAACAGGCCCAGGCACACGCCCATCATGGCGAAGTAGTAGCGACGCCGCCGCTTTGCCTGCACCCCTCCACGGTACGGCCGAGGGCCCCTGCACGGCAGGGGCCCTCGGGGTGCTCCGGAGTCGTTCCGACCGGGGTCAGACCGCGATCGCGACCTCGACGGCGGTGCCCTGGGAGGCCACCACCTGACGGTCCACGGTCTGGCCCGGCACCAGCGCGCGCAGGGTCCACTTGCCCGGGCGGGCGAAGAACCGGAACTGGCCGGTCGCCGAGGTGGGCACCTCGGCCGTGAACTCGTTGTTCTCGTCCAGCAGCCGGACGTAGCCGTTGACCGGCTCACCGTCGCGGGTCACCGAACCCTGGATGATCGTCTCGTTCGCCACGTCAACTCCTGCCAGGTCCGGGCCGCCGGCCTTCGCACCGCACATGTCTGTGATTTCCCTTCTGACTTACGGGTCGAGCCGGGGGCTCAGTTGCTGCCGAGCTCGATCGGCACGCCGACCAGGCTGCCGTACTCGGTCCACGAGCCGTCGTAGTTCTTGACGTTCTCCTGGCCGAGCAGCTCGTGCAGCACGAACCAGGTGAGCGCGGAGCGCTCGCCGATGCGGCAGTAGGCGATGGTGTCCTTCGCCAGGTCGATGCCCTCGGCCTCGTACAGCGCCTTGAGCTCGTCGTCGCTCTTGAAGGTGCCGTCGTCGTTGGCGTTCTTGGCCCACGGGATGTTGCGGGCGCTCGGCACGTGGCCGGGGCGCTGCGACTGCTCCTGCGGGAGGTGCGCCGGGGCGAGCAGCTTGCCGGAGAACTCATCGGGCGAGCGGACGTCGACCAGGTTCAGGTCGCCGATGGCGGCGATCACGTCGTCGCGGAAGGCGCGGATCGAGGAGTCGGCGGCCTGCGCCGTGTACGAGGTGGCGGGGCGGGCCGGCACCTCGGCGACCAGGTCGCGGGAGTCCAGCTCCCACTTCTTGCGGCCGCCGTCCAGCAGGCGGACGTCGCCGTGGCCGTACAGCTTGAAGTACCAGTAGGCGTACGAGGCGAACCAGTTGTTGTTGCCGCCGTACAGGACGACGGTGTCGTCGTTGGCGATGCCCTTGGCGCTGAGCAGCGCCTCGAAGCCGGCCTGGTCGATGAAGTCGCGGCGGACCGGGTCCTGGAGGTCCTGCTTCCAGTCGATCCGGACGGCGTTGCGGATGTGGTTCTTGTCGTACGCGGAGGTGTCCTCGTCGACCTCGACGATGACGACCTTCGGGTCGTCCAGGTGGGCCTGGACCCAGTCGGCGTCGACCAGGACGTCGCTGCGGCTCATGGTGGTGATCTCCATCCGAGGGCGGTTGTGCGGAAGGTGCTGCTCAGGAGGGGTGCTGCAGGGGCCCGGGCAGGAGCGGTCCGAAAATCCGTCCGAATAATGGGACGAGGGGGCGGACCGGTGCGGCCGGGCGGTGAACTGCGGAGTACCTCGGGGACCACCCGCTCACAGAGCCGGGCACGGTCACCGGGAAGATCGGCGGCGGGCGTCAACTGCCCTGCCGGGGCGCCGAGTCAGCGCATTCGACACAGACAGGCGGCCACGCGGCACAGGTCTACCGCCCGCCGCTTCGTGAGGTCCGTCTGTCGCTTCATGCCGACGATGCTAGGGACACCGGAGGCCCGCTGTCATCAGCGTTTCGAATAATGGGATCGAAACGACCGAATGATGGGATTTGCCCTCGGCGCGGCCCGCCGGGGCCCCGCCGGAAGCCCTCCGGCGGCGCGCGCGGGGCGGAAACGACACCGCTCCACGGTCCGCGCTGGACAGCGCGTCTCGCGGAGCGGAACGATTCGGCAGGGCCCGGCACGGGCCGGGATCAGCCCAGGAGCTTGACGTCCTTGCCGTCGAAGGTCAGCTGGAGGCCCTCCGGCAGCGGCGTCACACCGCCGCTCCCGCCCTCCTGGTCGGCCAGCTTCAGGCCGGCCGGCAACGAGTCCAGGGTGAAGCTCATCGGCTCGATCTGCTGGCCGGTGGCACCGGCCACCATCCCCGCGAGCGAACTCAGCCGGAAGCCGTCCACCGTCACGGTGTTGCCCTTGTTGTGCACGGTGCCCTCGCCGATCGCGATCGGACCCAGCGCGGCCTTGACCTTGCCCGGGCCCGCGTAGGACAGGCTCAGCCGGGAGTTGCCACCCACCGGCAGCTTGGCCCCGTGCAGCAGTTCGGAGGCGGGCGGCAGCAGCTGCGCGAGGTCCTGGTAGGAGATCACCCCGCTGCCGGTGCCGCTGTCCACCGTGGCGCTGCTCATGCTGTCGCTCACCTTGACCCCGGAGAGCTGCGCCTTGAAGGAGTGCAGCGCCACCCGGTGGCTGCCGTCGCCGACGGTCAGGCCGTCCGAGGAGATCCGGACGTCGTCCAGCTTCTTCGACACCACCTGGGTAAGGAACGGGAAGCCCTCGATCGAGACGTCCGGGCGCTGGCTCATCCGGCCGCTCTTCACGATCCGGTCGGCGGCCTCGTCCTCGGCCACGCCGACCGCGATCCGGTCGGCGCCCAGCAGCAGGCCGGAGAGCACCACCAGGCCGATCGTGGCCTTCAGCCATCCGCGCATCGTGTCCCCCGTCGTCGCCGGTCGCTGTGGTCGTTCGTCGGTCGTCGTTCGTCGTTCGTCGTCAGTCGTCGTTCCACGGCGGTCGCAGGACACGTCCGCCCTCGCACGACCGTACGACGTCCGGCCCCGGAACATGGTTCCGGGGCCGGAATCCGACCTGGGGCCTGGCGCGGAAGGGTCAGGCCAGCAGCTCGGTGGCGATCCAGATCAGCGGCGCCGCCACCGCCAGCGGCAGCGCCACGCCCGCCGTCATGTGCACGAAACGGGACGGGAAGTCGTACGCCGCGACCCGGCGGCCGACCAGCGCGCCCAGCCCGGCCAGCCCGCCGAGCGCCACCGGCGCCCCGACCAGCAGGCCCAGCGCCACCGCCGCGGCCAGGCCCAGCACCGGGCCCAGCTGCTTCGGCCCGGGAAGCGGCGCCGCGGCCAGCAGGGTGGCCAGCGCCACCGCACCCACCGCGGCGGGCACCCAGTCGGCCAGCAGCAGCATGGTGCACAGCGCCGTCACCACGGTGGCCGAGCCGAGCACGGTCAGCGCGTAGAAGCGCTCCTTCGGGTCCGACGGGCGGAACGTCTGCAGCACCAGGACGAGCAGGAAGAACCCACCCAGGGTGCCGACCACGGCCGCCACACCACCGTCGGAGTCCGCCAGCAGCACCGCCACGTCCGCCGTGAAGCCGGCCAGCGCGGCGAGCAGGATGCCCTGCCGGGCCGGCCACATGCCGTTCAGCCGGAACCAGCCGGCCGCCGTCAGCAGCTGGAGCAGCGCCACCACCAGGGCCAGCGCGACCTGGCCGAGCGCGGCGCCGCCGGCCAGCAGGGCGGCCACGCCGGCGGTGATCAGGGCCGGTTGCAGGCCCGGGTCGATGATCGGCGAGCCGGTCCGGCCGCGCGGGCCGGCGGGCGGGACGGCCTGCACCGGCCCGGCCTGCGGCGGGGCGGCCGCGTACGCCGGTACGGCCTGGCCCTGCGGGCCGGGGAGACCGGGGACGGTCGGACGCTTGAGCGTCATGGTCGGCGGGTCGAAGGCCTCCGCCGGCTGCGGCACGGGGGCCGGCTGCGGCGCCGGGGCCGCGTGCCTGGCCCGCGGCCTCGGCGGCTGCTGGAGCTGGATCGTCGGGTCCGGCTGGGGCTGCACCTGCTGCTCCGGCTGCCGCCGCCGCGGGGGCTGCTGCTGGTGCTGGGGGGCCTGCGACTGCTGGAGCCGGATCGTCGGGTCCGGCTGGGGCTGCACCTGCCGCTCCGGCTGCCGCCGCCGCGGGGGCTGCTGCTGGTGCTGGGGGGCCTGCGACTGCTGCTGGTGCTGTTGGTACTGCGGCGGCTGCTGGTGCCGCGGCGGCGCGACCGGCGCCGGACCGGACACCACCACCGGCGGCAGCAGCGCCGTCGCCTCGGCGTCGTCGAACGCCGGCACCGGCGGCAGCAGGGTGGTCGCGGCCGCGTCGTCGAACGCCGGCACCGGCGGCAGCACCGCGGTCGCCGCGTCGTCCACCGGGTAGCCGTACGGCGGCTGCGCGCCGGGCTGCTGCGGCGGGAAGTACGGCTGCTGCCCCTGGGGCGGGTACGGCCGCTGCTGCGGGTGGGGCTGCTGCGGCCACTCGCCGGAGCCGCCGCGGTTCGGGTTGTTCATGTCCGTCACGCCGCTCAGCCTCCCGCGAACGGCGGGAGGACCTCCACCGTCCCGCCTTCGGTCAGGGCGACGGCCGCGTGGTCGCGGCCGCCCACCTGGGCCCCGTCGACCAGGTACGAGCAGTGCCCGAGCAGCCGGACGAGCTTCGGCCGGTCGGCGTGCCGCTCCTTGGCCGCCGCCAGCGCCTGCGCCAGGGTCGCCGCCTCGTACGGCTCCTCGGCCAGCCCGGCCTCGGACTTCGCCGCCGCCCAGTAGCGGATCGTCCCGCGCACCCGGGCGCCGCTCGCGGGCTCGGTGGTCGCGCCCATCGGGCCACCCCTTCTCGTCGTCCTCGCCCGGCCCCGGTGCCCCGGTCCGGCTCGCCACCGCGACGGCCGCCCGATCACCCGAACGATGGACCCGAACAGCGCCTCCGATGTGCGTCCCATGATGGCGTGTCCGCCACCACGAGCGGCAATCGCCCTGGCCGAACGGCCGGGCGGCACCCGGCGGCCTCCCACCGGACCGCCACCGGGGGCGCCGGACCGGCGTTCGACGCTGTGTCCAGCCTCACCCGGCGCACGCCCGATTTGGGCGAACCGCCGGATTCGGGCACTCCCGGCCGAGAAGACGGTCGGCTATCCTCGACCACCAAGAGGGATCCGGGCAGAGTCGCCCCCGGGTCCTTTTGTGCTTCCAGGACGCCAGTACGGACGTTCTTGCGATTCGTCGGCCCACCCCCGGCGCACCGCAGGGACCGCCCCGCCTGACGCGGCACAACGACGTGCCCCGGCCGGCCGGGGCATCGCCACCCGGCACCGGGCCGCCACCCGGCACCGGACAGACCGGAGGGTTCGCGGTGAGGAACAGGGCAGAAACGGTGCGCCAGGGGTTGCGGGACCCCCGGCCGACCCGCCGTCGCGCCCTGTACGCCGTCCGCGCCCCCGGTTCGCCGCGGCCGGCCGTCGTCCCTTCCTCCCCTCCAGCACGTGCGCCATCCGGCTGTGGCGGCAGCCGTAACGCGACCGCGACGACCCGGAAAGGGGACCACCGGGCATGAGTTCTCTCCTCCTCCTCACCAATGCGCTGCAACCCTCCGCAGAGGTGCTGCCCGCCCTCGGACTGCTGCTCCACAACGTCCGGGTGGCGCCCGCCGAGGGCGCGGCCCTGGTCGACACCCCGAGCGCGGACGTCATCCTGGTCGACGGCCGACGCGACCTGCCGCAGATCCGCAGCCTCTGCCAGCTGCTGCGCTCCACCGGCATCGGCTGCCCGTTGATCCTGGTCGTCACCGAGGGCGGCCTGGCCGCCGTCACCGCCGAGTGGGGCATCGACGACGTCCTGCTGGACACCGCCGGCCCGGCCGAGGTCGAGGCCCGGCTGCGGCTCGCCCTCGGCCGCCTCCAGGTCGTCACCGACGACAGCCCGATGGAGATCCGCAACGGCGACCTCTCGGTCGACGAGGCCACCTACTCCGCCAAGCTCAAGGGCCGGGCGCTCGACCTCACCTTCAAGGAGTTCGAGCTGCTCAAGTACCTCGCCCAGCACCCGGGCCGGGTGTTCACCCGGGCGCAGCTGCTCCAGGAGGTCTGGGGCTACGACTACTTCGGCGGCACCCGGACGGTGGACGTGCACGTCCGGCGGCTGCGCGCCAAGCTCGGCGTCGAGCACGAGCAGCTGATCGGCACCGTGCGCAACGTCGGCTACCGCTTCGTCGTCCCGGAGAAGCCCGAGAAGGGCGAACGGCCGGAGCTCGCCCAGCGGCCCGCCCCCCTGGACGCCTGAGGCACGGGTCCGTCCGGCCCCGGTCCGGGGCCGGACGGACCGCCGGTCGCCCGGCTTGTCCGGTTCCTCCCGGAGCCGCCCGCCGGCCTGCCGGACAAGGCCTCCGGTCCCACTGCCGCCCCGGGGGCCACACGCGTAGACTCCCCCCGTGGCCAAAGTGACGCGCGACGATGTAGCCCGGCTGGCTGGTACCTCGACCGCGGTCGTCAGCTACGTCATCAACAACGGGCCGCGCCCGGTCGCGCCCGCGACCCGGGAGAAGGTCCTCGCGGCGATCGAGCAGCTCGGCTACCGGCCGAACAGCGTCGCCCAGGCGATGGCCTCCCGGCGCACCAACCTGATCGGCATGGTCGTCCCGGACGCCCGCCAGCCCTTCTTCGCCGAGATGGCGCACGCCGTGGAACGGGCCGCCTCCGAGCGCGGCAAGCTCGTGCTGATCGGCAACTCCGACTACGTGGACGACCGCGAGGTGCACTACGTCCGCGCCTTCCTCGGGATGCGCGTCTCCGGCCTGATCCTGGTCAGCCAGGGCCCCTCGCAGCGCGCCGCCGAGGAGTTCGCCGCCATGGAGGGCGCCAAGGTGGTGCTGCTGCACCGCCGGCCCGAGGCGATCGACGACGTCGCGGTGGTCACCGACGACGTGGCGGGCGCCGAGGCGATCGTGCGCCACCTGCTGGAGGTGCACGGACACCCGTACGTGGCCTGCTTCGGCGGCCCGGTCGAGTCCCCCGCCCCCGGCGACCCGGTCATCGACCACGTCGAGGGCTGGCAGCGCGCCATGGACGCCCACGGCATCCCCACCGAACCGCACCTGATCGACGCACCTTTCCACCGCTACGGCGCCTACGACGTCGCGCTCGGCGTGCTCCGCTCGCCGGACCGGCCGCGGGCGATCTTCTGCTCCACCGACGACCAGGCGATCGGCGTGCTGCGGGCCGCCCGCGAGGTCGGCCTGCGGGTCCCGGAGGACCTCGCGGTGGCCGGCTTCGACGACGTGCCCGAGGCCGCGCTCGCCGACCCGCCGCTGACCACCGTCGCCTCCGACCGCGACGCGATGGCCAGGGCCGCCGTGGACCTGGTGCTGGACGACTCGCTGATGGTGCCGGGATCGGACACCGAGCGGGTCCGCACCTTCCCGTCCCGGCTGGTCATCCGCCGCTCCTGCGGCTGCGACGGCACCGCCCCCGGCCGGTCCGTACCGGAGTAACCGGTTCCGCTCGACAGGCGGCCTGACCAGGCTTTATGAGAACCCAACGGGCTTCTCTCCCCGTTCTGAGCCGGTTCTCATCCACTCCTCATGCACCGGGCCGAGCTTGGTCGGCATGAGCGAACAGCAGCAGCACCCCAGCGAGCAGTACGACCCGTACCAGCCCCACCGGCCGTACGACCCGTACCGGGCCCACGAGCCCCGGGTGATCGAGGGCACCGTGCTCGGCGCCGGCCCGGCCGCGGACGTCCCCGGCACCACCGGCGGCGCCACCGCCGGGTACAGCTACCGCGAGGACCACTCCGACGGCGGCTTCGACGGCCCGCCGCCGCCCCCGCCGATCCCGCCCGAGCCGCCCACGATCCTCGGCCCCGGCGCCCCCGAGGGCCGCGGCCACCACGGCAGCCGGGCCCGGCGCGGACTGCTGCGCGGCCGGCTCGCCATGGTCACCGCCGTCGCCGCGGTCGCCGCCGTCCTCGGCGGGGTCACCGGCGGGCTGGTCGCCGCCGACCGGCAGAGTTCCGACAACCGCGTCGGCACCATCGCCAGCCCGGTCTCCGCCCGCTCCGACGGCAGCGCCGACGTGGCCGCCATCGCCGCCGCCGTCTCGCCCAGCACCGTCCAGATCACCGTCAAGACCGGAAACGGCACCGCCACCGGCACCGGCGTCGTCCTGGACACCGACGGCCGGATCCTCACCAACTACCACGTGATCGACACCGCCGCGACCGGCGGCGGCCGGATCACCGTCACCTTCAAGGACGGCTCCACCGCCCAGGCCACCGTCACCGGCACCGACAAGGCCCTCGACGTCGCCGTGATCACCGCGACCGGCGCGAAGAACCTCACCCCCGCCGTCCTCGGCGACTCCTCCACCGTGGCCATCGGCGACCCGGTCGTCGCCATCGGCAACCCCGACGGCCTCACCGGCACCGTCACCTCCGGCATCATCAGCGCCGAGAACCGCGACGTCACCGTCCAACTCGACGAGGGCAGCACCAGCAACAACGGCGGCTTCGGCCTGCCCTTCCTGCCCGGCCTGCGCGGCACCGCCCCGCAGTCCACCAGCGGCAGCACCACCACCTACAAGGCCTTCCAGACCGACGCCGCGCTCAACCCCGGCAACTCCGGCGGCCCGCTGATCAACGCCAACGGCCAGGTCATCGCCATCAACTCGGCGATGTACGCGCCCGGCGGCTCCGGCTCCTCCGGCAACGGCTCGGCCGGCAGCGTCGGCCTCGGCTTCGCCATCCCGGTCAACGACATCAAGCAGGTCCTGCCGAAGCTCGAAGCCGGACAGAGCCTGTGAGCCACACTCCCTGAGACGGACAATTGCTCCCAGCAGGCCCTCCAGCCGACGAGAACCCGACGAGAAAGGGCACCCGCCCATGACCCCGTCCGCCGACGACCGCACCACCGCCGAGGCCGCCCACCCCTCCGCCCGGCTCCTCGTGGTCGACGACGAACCCGCCCTCCGGGACGCCCTGGAGAGCAGCCTCGCCTTCGAGGGGTACGAGGTCGCCACCGCCACCGACGGCTACGAAGCCCTGGAATCCGTCGAACGCGACCGGCCCGACCTCGTCCTGCTGGACATCATGATGCCCCGGATGGACGGCCTCACCGCCGTCCGCCGGATGCGCTCGCGCGGCGACACCGTCCCGGTGCTGATGCTGACCGCCCGCGACGCCGTCGGCGACCGCGTCACCGGCCTCGACGTCGGCGCCGACGACTACCTCGCCAAGCCCTTCGAACTCGACGAACTCCTCGCCCGCGTCCGCGCCCTGCTGCGCCGCAACGCCCTCGCCGCCGAGGCCGCCGCCCGCGCCGCCGTCGAGGACGAGAGCGAGGTGCTCGCCTTCGCCGACCTGCGGATGAACACCGCCACCCGCGAGGTCACCCGGGCCGGCAAGCCGATCGAGCTCACCCGCACCGAGTTCATGCTGCTGGAGATGTTCCTCTCCCACCCGCGCCAGGTCCTCACCCGCGAACAGATCCTCAAGGCGGTCTGGGGCTTCGACTTCGAGCCCTCCTCCAACTCCCTGGACGTGTACGTGATGTACCTGCGCCGCAAGACCGAGCAGGGCGGCATGCCCCGACTGATCCAGACCGTGCGCGGCGTCGGCTACGCCCTGCGCCCGGCCTCCGGCACGAGCGCGTGAACAACGTCCCGCCCCCTCCGTTGGCCCCTCCGCCGGCTCCGCCCCGCACACCGGGGCTCCGGCAGCGCCTGGTCCACTGGTACCGCTCCCGCTCGCTGCGCGGCCGCCTCACCTTCCTGAGCGCGGCCGCGGTGGCGGTGGCCATCGCGCTCTCGGCGCTGGCGTGCTGGTTCATCGCGGAGAAGCAGCTGTACGGGCAGGTGCGGGCCGACCTCGCCGGCGCGACGCTGCCGCCGCCTCCCCGGGTGCCTCTCCCGTGCTACCCGACGGCGGAACAGGCCCTGGCGGAGCAGCCGACGAGCCTCACCACGGAGAACGGCGGCGCGGTGGCCCGGGACACCCAGTACGTGGCGGCCAACCCGTCGGGCGTCTGCCTGCCGCCGAACGCGACCAAGGCCATCGTGGTCCAGCCCGGCGACCTGACCGGGTTCAAGCTCAAGAACGGCGAGTCGATCATCCGCGACGGCCGGTTCACCGACGGGACTCCGGCGGTCGTCCGGATCTCCCCGACCCGCACCGGATCACGCCCGGCACTGCTGATGGTGGCCACCTCCACCCAGCCCGTCGAGGACTCCCTCCAGGGCCTCGCCATCCTGCTCGGCTCGGTCTCCGCAGGCGGCATCCTGCTCGCCGCCATCGCCGGCCGCCTGGTCGCCCGCTCCGCCCTGAAGCCAGTCGACCGGCTCACCGACGCCGTCGAACACATCGCCAGGACCGAGGAGGTCGGCACCACCATCCCGGTCCGCGGCGACGACGAGATCGCCCGCCTCTCCACCTCCTTCAACTCCATGAGCACCGCCCTCGCCAACTCCCGCGAGCGGCAGACCCGGCTGATAGCCGACGCCGGACACGAACTGCGCACCCCCCTGACCTCCCTGCGCACCAACGTCGACCTGCTGATCCGCAGCAACGACACCGGACGCCCGCTGCCCGCCGCGACCAAGACCAAGCTGCTCGGCAACATGAAGGCGCAGATGCAGGAACTCACCGTCCTGATCGGCGACCTGCTCCAGCTCTCCCGCCCGGACACCCCGAAGAGCGGCCCGACCCCGACCGTGGTCGCCCTGCACGAGATCACCGGACGGGCCGTCGAACGGGCCGAGCTGCGCGGCCCGGGGCTGGTCTTCGAGACCGCCACCGAGCCCTGGTACGTGCACGGCGACGCGGCCGGGCTGGAACGGGCCGTGATCAACCTGCTGGACAACGCGGTCAAGTACAGCCCGCCCGGCGGCACCATCGACGTCCGGCTGCACAAGGGCGTCCTGACCGTCCGCGACCACGGCCCCGGCATCCCGCCGGACGAGCTCCAGTACGTCTTCGACCGGTTCTGGCGCTCGCCGTCCTCGCGCCAGCTGCCCGGCTCCGGCCTCGGGCTCTCGATCGTCGCCCAGAGCGTCCGGGAGGCCGGCGGCGAGGTCACCCTCGGCCCCGCCGCCGACGGCGGCCCGGGCGCGCTGGCCACCGTCCGCCTGCCCGGCGGCCCCGCCCCGGAATGACGGAAGGGCGGGTGGGGGCGCCCCGACAGCGCTCCCACCCGCCCCTGTGGCCGGCTCACGGTCAGTCGATGGTGCTGCCCGGGCCGATGACCTTGATCCGGTCCTGCGCCGGGGCCTGGAGCGGCGCGGCCGCCGAGCTGTGGGCACCCAGGTAGGCGGTGAAGACGTCCAGGTCCGAGGCGCCGACCAGCTTGTCGGTGCCGGCCGCGAAGGCCGGGAAGCCGTCGCCGCCGCCGGCCAGGAACTCGTTGGCCGCGACGCGGTACGTGGCGGCCGGGTCGACCGGGGCCCCGTTCAGCCGGACCGAGTCCAGGACCACGCGGTCCGCACCGGTCTTGCGCATGTCCAGGGTGTAGTGCAGGTTCGAGGACACCTGGAGGATCTTCGGCGCGGCGGCGTTGGAGCCGCTCACCTGCTGCTGGAGCAGCTGGATCAGCTGGGCGCCGGTCAGCGTCTTGACCTGCATCATGTTGGTGAACGGCTGGACGGTGAACGCCTCGCCGTAGGTCACCACGCCGTCGCCCTCGCCGCCCGAGGCCTTGTAGACCAGGTCGGAGCGGATGCCGCCGGGGTTCATGAAGGCGACCTGCGCGCCGCCCTTGCCGGCCGGGGCCAGCCCGGCGAGCTGCGCGTCGGCGATCACGTCACCGAGCGGCTTCTCCGGGTCGCCGTTGCCGCGGCCGTTGATGTCCGAGGCGATGTAGCCGATCGGACGGTTGGCGATCGGGGCGGCCAGCTTGGAGTAGTGGTCCACCAGCGCCGTCATGTCGGGCGCCTTCTCGACCGTGCGGCGCACCACGTGGTTCTCGGCCTTGACCGAGGGACGCACGATCTCGCCGGTGGTCTTGTCCAGCTTCATGTCGATCTCGGTGAACAGCCGGCCGAAGGAGGCGGCGCTGGTCACCGAGCGCGGGACGCCGTTGGGGTCGGGGATGTTGCAGGCGTACGCGTTGTGGGTGTGGCCGGTGACGATGGCGCCGACCGCCGGGTCGATCTTCTTCGCGATGTCGACGATCGGGCCCGAGACGCCCTGGCCGGCCGCGCCGCAGTCGTAGTTGTAGACGCTGCTGGCCGGGTAACCGCCCTCGTGGATCAGCGCGACGATCGAGTTGACGCCCTTGGCCTTGAGCTCGGCGGCGTACTTGTTGATCGTGGTGACCTCGTTGGCGAACTTCAGGCCCTTGACGCCCTCGGCGGTCACGATGTTCGGCGTGCCCTCCAGGGTGACGCCGATGAAGCCGACCTTCACGCCCTGGGACTTGGTGATCCAGTACGGGGCCAGCAGCGGCTTGCCGGTCTTCTCGTCGGTGACGTTGGCCGACAGGTAGTTGAAGTTGGCGCCCTTGAAGGTGCGACCGGGCTCGTAGCAGCCGTCGGTCGGGTGGCAGCCGCCCTCCTGCATGCGCCGCAGCTCCTGCGCGCCCTCGTCGAACTCGTGGTTGCCCACGGAGGTGACGTCCAGGCCGAGCTTGTCCATCGCCTCGATGGTCGGCTCGTCGTGGAAGAGCGCCGAGGTCAGCGGGCTGGCGCCGATGATGTCGCCGGCGGCGACGGTGATCGAGTCGTCGGCCGGGATGCGCGCCTTGCGCAGCTCGGTGGCCAGGTACTCGATGCCGCCGGCCGGGGTGGCGACCTCCTTGCCGGTGGCCGGGTCGATCTCCTTGATCGTGCCGGACGAGCCGGCCGGGGGCTCCAGATTGCCGTGGAAGTCGTTGATCGCCAGCAGCTGGAGGTTGACGGTCTTGTGGCGCTTGGCGTTGGCGTCGGCGGCCTGGGCGGCCGTCGGCACGACCACCGTGCCGAACAGACCTGCGGCGGCGACGACGGCGAGCGCCGTCCGTCGGGATCTGACGGTGAGCATGAAGGGTTCCCCTGCACCTTGGAAGGAGCACCGGCTGTGGACAGCATCGGCGTTCGGGCATGTGTTGCGACTGCGAAGCCTATGGTCAACGCGCGTAGCTGTCAGGACGTCGAACGTAACGAGAGGATTACCTACTGACGAACCATCGCCGTCCGCGGGGTGCGGAGCCTGCGGAGACGGCCGCCGCGACGCCCCCGAGGAGCCCTCAGACCCCCGGCTCGGACGCCAACTGCCGCTCCGCGCGCTCCCGTTCGGCCACCGCGTCCTCGGTCATCGCGCGGTCCGTGTAGACCAGCGGACGCTCGGCCTCGGTGATGATGTGCTTGACCACCTGGACGTTGCCGTTGACGTCCCAGACCGCGATGCCCGGCGACAGGGTCGGGATGATCTCCACCGCCCAGCGCGGCAGGCCCAGCACCCGGCCGGTGGCCCGCGCCTCCTCGGCCTTCTGCATGTAGATCGTCCGGGTCGAGGCCATCTTCAGGATCGCCGAGGCCTCCTTGGCCGCCGCGCCGTCCACCACGTCGGACAGGTGGTGGACCACCGCGACGAAGGACAGGCCGAGCCGGCGGCCGAACTTCAGCAGCCGCTGGAACAGCTGGGCGACGAAGGGGCTGTTGATGATGTGCCAGGCCTCCTCGACCAGGAAGATGCGCTTCTTCCGGTCCGGCCTGATCCAGGTGTGCTCCAGCCACACCCCGACGATCGCCATCAGGATCGGCATCGCGATCGAGTTGCGGTCGATGTGCGAGAGGTCGAAGACGATCAGCGGCGCGTCCAGGTCGATGCCCTCGGTGGTCGACCCGTCGAACATGCCGCGCAGGTCGCCGTCGACCAGCCGGTCCAGCACCAGCGCCACGTCCAGGCCCCAGGACTGCACCTCGTCCACCGCCACGCCCAGCGACTCCACCGAGGACAGGTCGGGGTTGCGCAGGGTGTCGATGATGTCGTCCAGCACCGGCTGCCGATCCGTCACCGAGGCCACCACGTGGGCGTGCGCGGCCTTCAGCGCGAAGCCCGCCCGCTCCTCCAGCCCGCGCCCCATCGCCACCTCGACGATGGTGCGCAGCAGCGACAGCTGGCCGGTCTGGGTGATCGCCGGGTCCAGCGGGTTGAGCTTCACCCCGCCGTCCCGGGCCGCCATCGGGTCCAGCCGGATCGGCTTTATGCCCAGCGCGTTGGCGATCAGGTTCCACTCGCCCACGCCGTCCTCGCCCTGCGCGTCCAGCACCACGACCTGGCGGTCGCGGAACCTCAGCTGCCGCAGCACGTACGTCTTCTCCAGCGCCGACTTGCCGTTGCCGGACTCGCCGAGCACCAGCCAGTGCGGGGCGGGCAGCTGCTGCCCGTACAGCTGGAACGGGTCGTAGACGTACCCCTTGCCGCTGTACACCTCGCGACCGATGATCACACCGGAGTCACCCAGGCCCGGAGCCGCCGTGGGCAGGTAGACGGCCTGCGCCTGGCCGGTGGAGGTGCGCACCGGCAGGCGGGTGGTCTCCACCTTGCCGAACATCAGGCTGGTGAACGCATCGGTGAGGTTGCCGAGCGCCATGGACGGCCTCCTGACGGGTCAGCGGTGGACGGGGGGTGCGGGTGTTCGGGGGGCGTGCGGCCGTGCTCAGCGGCGGATGCCGGTGGCGAACGGAAGCGTGTTGACGAAGGCCCGGTGGTGCTCGCGGTCGCACCACTCCAGCTTGAGGTAGCTCTTGCCGGCCGAGGCCCGGATGGTCCGCTTGTCGCGGGCCAGCGCGTCGGGGTTGCGCGAGGAGACCGTGATGTAGCCGACCAGGTTCACCCCGGCCGCGCCGGAGGCCAGGTCGTCACCGCGCTGGTCCACCCGGCCGGTGTGGGCCAGGTCGCGCGGGTCGACCGTGCGGTTCATCTTGGCCGCACGGCTGGCCTCGGCCTCGTCGTTGGTCTTCTCGGTCAGCATCCGCTCGATCGCGACGTCCGTGGGCTCCAGGTCCATCGTCACCGCGACCGTCCGGATCACGTCCGGGGTGTGCACCAGCAGCGGCGCCAAGAAGTTGACGCCCACCGGGGTGAGCGGCCACTCCTTGATCCACGCGGTGGCGTGGCACCACGGCTCCCGGGTCGCCGACTCGCGGGTCTTCGCCTGCAGGTACTGCGGCTGGGTCGCGTCCAGCTCGGCCGGCCAGGCGTTGCGCCGGGACATCGCCTGGATGTGGTCGATCGGATGGTCCGGGTCGTACATCGAGTGCAGCAGCGAGGAGAGCCGGGCCTGACCCAGCGGCTGGCGCACCCGGATGTCCGCCTCGGCCAGCCGGGCGCAGATGTCGGTCAGCTCGCGCGCCATCACGGCCGCCAGCCCCTCGTCGTCCCGCGCCCGCCGCCCGGTGGCCGTCCGGCCCATCGCGTGCGCCTCGGCGGCCAGGTCCCGGGTGTAGTGCATGCAGGCCACCAGGTACGCCCGGTGCTGCTCCGAGGAGGTCGACACCATCGACTGCAGTTGGTCGTACGAGTCCTGCAGCCAGCGCGGCGCCGACGGGTCGCCGCGCCGCTCGACGTCCTTGGCGTGCGCGTCCGGATCGGCCGGCAGGGTCCGGGCCAGGATCTGCAGCCGCGTCACGAAGCCGTCCCCGTTGGCGACGTGCTTCAACAGCGTCCCGAACCGGTCGACCAGGGCCTCCTGGTCCTCCGAGTCACGCAGGCCGACGCCCGGGCCCTCGATCTCGATCGCGGCCGTCACCGTCCGACGCTCCAGGTGCATCAGCACCCCGACCTCGTCCGGCCCGAACGGCGCCGTCAGCCAGCGCAGCCGCCCCACCCCCGGCGGCGGGCCGACCTCCACCTCCCGGCCGTCCAGCCGGGTGCCGGCGTCCATCACGTCCGAACGCCACACCGCCCGCCCGCTGCGGACCGTCCGGCGGTAGGTGCGGTTGATCTCCACCCACTTGTAGAACGTCCGCTTGCGGTACGGCACGTACACCGCCGCGATGGCGAGCGCCGGCAGACCGACCAACCCGCCGATCCGCAGCGGCAGGATCGGCATCAACAGGCCCCAGAGCATGCCGAGGAAGGCCCCGAGGATGATCAGCATGATCTCGCCGGACTCCCGGTTCCGGCCGATCGGCGCGTTCGGGCGGGCCTTGCCGATCAGGTAGGTGCGGCGCTGGTGCACGTACGGCTGGGCGTACTGGGCACCGTACTGGCCCAGCGGTTCGCTGCTCACTTACCCGTCACCCTCCCTTCGCTGGATTGCTGTCGCGGATCGGAACCGAAGCCTGCGGGGGCCCGCCCTGCGGCGGTGGCGTCGGCGTCCGGCCGGCGTGGGCGGCGATGCCCGGCGCGACCGAACCGCCGCCCGCACCCCCGCCGCCACCCGTGCCCGCCGCCTGCGCACCGCGGTCGCCGTGGGTCGTGATGCCCTGCTTCATCAGGTTCGCGGTGCCGTTGATCATCGCCGAACCGGCCTGCACGGCGTTGGCCCTGGCCCCGCGCATGTTCAGCATCTCGTCGCCGAAGCCCGGCACGAAGCGGTAGACCGAGGCACTCGCGAAGATCGACAGGAACAGGATCGCCAGCCCGGACAACACCCGGGCGAAGTCGTCGTCGGCCCCGGCCCCGGTCGCCACCGCGCCCGCCAGCCCCAGGATGACCACGATGATCGGCTTCGCCAGGTCCACCGCCAGCATCACCCCCGCCCAGCGCCGCACGTGCTTCCACAACTGCCGGTCCACCAGCCCCGCATACACCGCCGTACCCAGCAGCGCGCCGACGTACAGCATCGCCGCCCGGATCAGCAGCTCGATCCAGAGCACCGCCGCCGCCAACACCGCGACCAGCGACACGATCACCAGGATCAGCGGACCGCCGCCCACGTCACCCTTCTCCAACGTGTCGGCGAACCCACCCAGGTACGACCCGGTGTCCGTCTTCGTCCCGACCGCTATCGCCTTGGTCAGCCCGTCCGTCACACTCACCACGGTGAACAGGATCAACGGCGTGAACGCGGACGCCACCACCGTCAACCACAGGAAGCCGATCGCCTCCGAGAACGCCGTCGTCAGCGGCGCCCCCCGCACCGCCCGCTTCGTCACCGCCAGCAGCCACAGCACCAGCGTGATCACCGTCGACACGGCGAACACCACGGCGTACTGCTGCAGGAACGACGCATTGGTGAAGTCCACCTGCGTCGTCCCGTCGATCGCCCCCGACAACTTCCGCACCACCCACGCCGCGGCCTGCGCACAGCTCTTGGCCAACGACCCGAGCGGATCGGTCACAGTCCCGACGGTGCCGCTCCCGGGGAGGGAGCCACCGGGCTTGGAGGCGCAGTAGACGTCGCTACCAGGCAAGGGAAGGACATCGCAGTTGTTGCTGGCTGAAGGACTCGGGCTTGGCTCAGCCATGGCCCGGGACGCCATACCGATGGCTGCGGCCTGGAACAGAACAAGGGCCGTTACGATCCGGCCGAAGCGAGGAAGCCGCTTCCCGTTCGCACTGTCAACGTGCATAGCGGAACCCTCCGAACTGCTCTGCTGATCCGGCGATCTCATCCGCTGTGGCCGCTTGCTGGTCGCCCGGCAGCGGGGCCGGGCCTGACTTTCGAGTGAAGTCGGTGAGCTTCCAGTCGCTGCCCGTCCAGTGCAGCGAGAGCGTGAGGGTGAACCAGTTGGTGGTCACCGGCTGGACGGAGCGCTCGCCGGCGAGGCCGGTGAGGCCGGTGCACCACACCTCGACCTTGGCGTCGCCCTCGTTGAAGCCCGTCGACTTGGCGCCGACCGGGACGGTGCGACTGACGAAGGTGAGGCCCTTGGGCGCACGGCCCTGGGAGTCGAGGCCGTAGCGGGTGACGGTGTCGCCGCCGAAGCCCTGGTCGAGTCGGCTCTGGAGCCCCGCCAGTGCGCCCGGGTCGGCGATGGTGGCGACGATGCCGTGCCGGCTGTCGGTGCGGAACATGTCCGCGGAGCCGATCGCCACCGCGAAGTTGGTGGCGGCCGACTGGGCGCCGGGCTCGGTGTGCGGGTAGCCGGTCGGGATGCCGTTGACGGTGGTGCCGACGGGTTGGTCGCCGCTGGGGGCGGGGCCGGCGCCGGCGTCGGCGCGGGCGGCGGAGGGGCCGCCGCCTCCGGTGCCGGATGTGACGCGGTTGGCGATGGCGACGGCCACCACGAGCAGGGTGACGACGACCAGGACGGCCAGCAGGGCGCGCAGCGGTCGGGCCTGACGGGGGTTCGGCTGGGAGGAGGACTGTTCGCCGACCGGCAGGCGCGTGCGGGTGCGCGGCTGGTCGTCGGACAACGGCACGGCGGCCCTCCAAGTGCGGGGAGCCGGGGCGGCTCCGGGGGGCCTCCGCCCGGGGGCGGGCGGGCGGAGGGCGGGGACGGGGATGGACTCCTGGCGGGCCGGCCGTCGGAGGGGGTCCGGACGGGGCCCCGGCCTCAGGCAGGTCGGACTAGTGCTGTCCGATCGTCAGATCGCCATGCCGTAGACAATGGTGAACAGAGTGCCGAGCGATCCGATGATGAACACGCCGGTCAGACCGGCGACGATCAGCCCCTTGCCCTGTTCGGCGCCGAAGCTGTCGCGCATCGCGGTCGCTCCGATCCGCTGCTTGGCCGCACCCCAGACCGCGAGGCCGAGGCAGACGAGGATGGCGACGGCCATGATGACCTCGACCATCACCCGCGCCTCCGACCCGAGGCTCGCGAACGGCCCCCAGTCCGGCGCGATTCCGCCGATGATGGTGTCGATGTTCGGCTTCTTGGGGGGGTCCTCGGCCAGGTAGCCGACCGCATTGGTGTGCACGCTGCTCAGGTTCATTTCCATCTCACCGCCCGATCAGGCAAATTCAAGGGCCCGGACCCGGCCCGCGCGAAGGGTCGGTACCTATTCTTGGCCAGATCTGATGTCGACTTGGCTACTTCTCGCGAATTGGTCGTGAGGCATCGGGCACGTACGCGAGGATGTACACCGTACGAAGGATAGCGCTCACTGTTCGTATCTCTGATGATTGCGGTGAGCAACGCCTTCCGGGACACTTCGACTGACGATTCGTCGGGATGGTGCTGATGGTACTCCGGAAGGCCGGTACGGCCGCCGCCGCTGCGGGAGTTGTCGCGTTCGGGTTCATCGGGCTGGTGACGATGGGGACTTTTGCGGCAAGTGGGACGCCGCAACAGTCGGCGAATCGTTCCGCCTTGTCCCCCGGAACGGTCCCCGCGGCCTACCAGGATCCGATCCAGCGGTGGGGCTCGCTCTGCCCGGAGATCTCCCCGCCGATGCTCGCGGCACAGCTGTACCAGGAGAGCGGTTTCGACCCCAGGGCCCGGTCCGGGGTCGGAGCGCAGGGAATGGCGCAGTTCATGCCGGACACCTGGCCCGCGTACGCCACCGACGGCGACGGGGACGGCAAGGCGGACCCCTGGAACCCGCTGGACGCGATCGCCTCGGCGGCGACCTACGACTGCGCGATCGCCAAGCGGGTCGCGAAGTACCCGGGCGACCCGCAGGCCAATCTGCTGGCCGCCTACAACGCCGGCGAGGGCAACGTGGAGAAGTACAACGGGGTCCCGCCGTTCAAGGAGACCCAGGGCTACGTGCGGAACATCCAGGCGATGGCCCGCAGCTTCGCCGCGCCGGCCTCGCCGACCGCTCCGCTGGAGGTGTCCCCGCAGTCGTCGGCCGCGATCTACTTCGCGCAGACCAAGCTCGGCACCCCGTACCTGTGGGGCGGTGAGGGCCTGCCCTCGCAGAACGGGCGGTTCGACTGCTCGGGTCTGACCCAGGCCGCGTTCGCCAGTGTGGGCATCACCCTGCCCCGGGTGGCCAACGACCAGTGGTACGCCGGGCCGCATCCGTCGCGCGATCAGCTGCGGCCGGGCGACCTGGTGTTCTGGGCGACGGACCTGAGCGATCCGCGGAGCATCCACCACGTCGGGATCTACGTCGGCGGCGGGTACATGATCAACGCGCCGCACACCGGTGCGGTGATCCGCTACGACAAGATCGACACCAGGGAGTACATCGGCGCGACCCGGGTCACCTCGGACGGCGCCCAGGCGCTGCCGACCCGCAACGACGACGGCGCGGTCAACGCCCCGAGCCGGCCGGGCGGGACGGAGCCCACCGCCCCGGCGGGGAACCGGGGCGGCACCCAGGGCGGTGCGCAGGGCGGCGCCCCCGCGGCCCCGGCGCCCCCCTCCCGGTCGGCGGTCGCGGCGCCGCCCGCGCCGGCCGGGCCGAGCCCCGCCGGGTCGGGACGATAGGCCCGGTGCGGCGGGGACGGCCGGGACCTGTGTGCGCGCTGTGGACGCTGAGTCAAGTTTCGATAACCGCGCGTTTCCGTGGAACGCTGTGCCCCGGAAATGACGTTTCCTCCGGTGGCCCCTCGTCAGCACCCCGCACCGGGCGGGCCCCGGCCACGACGACCAGGTGCAGCGGACCAGAAGGAGGTGCGGCGTGTCGACGCCGCTTGCCGACACGACCAACCCCGACCTCGACCTGCTCTACGCCGTCAACGGCCTGGCCAAGCGCTCCCCGCAGTGGCTGGACCACCTGGTCTCGTGGATCGGCGAGTACGGCATCCTGATCGGCCTGGCGATGCTCGGTCTGGTGGCCTGGCTCCAGGCCAGGCGCCGCCCGGACGCGCCGGTGGCGATGGCCGGGCTGCTCTGGGTGCCGCTCTCGGTGGCCGTCGCCGAGCTGGCCAACCTCCCGATCGCCGCGATCGTGAACCGCCCGCGCCCCTTCGTCGACCATCCGGGGCTGCTGGTGCTGGTGGACGGCAAGGCCGGCACCCACTCCTTCGTCAGCGACCACTCGACCATGACCATGGGCGTCGCGGTGGCGCTGTTCCTGGTGAACCGCAGACTCGGCTGGATCGCCGGCGGGCTGGCGCTCCTCCAGGGCTTCTGCCGGATGTTCATGGGGGTCCACTACCCGACCGACGTGATCGGCGGTTTCGCGCTCGCGGTCGCCGTGGTGCTGCTGCTGGCGCCGATCGCGATGGCGGTGCTGGTGCCGTTCTGCCACGCGCTGAGCCGGACGGCGGTCGCCCCGCTGATCCGGGCGCCCGAGCGCGGCGGAACGGCCCGCGGCGGGGTCGCCGCGCGCGGCCGTCGGCGCGGTCGCGGGGCGGTGCGGACCGGGGAGCAGCCGCCGGAGTCCGACCTCGCGGCCTGACCTCGCGTCCGCCCCCTCCCGCGGCCCCGCGGGGGCGCCAGGGGTCCGACTCCGGATCAGTCCGGCTCGGCACCGTTCGCCGCGCCGTTGCCGGCATCGTTCTCGGCGAGGTGGTCGGCCCCCTCGCGGCGGGCCAGGTCGCGGGAGCGGCGGGCCGGGGCGTACCAGCCACAGCTGCAGGTCGCGAAGGCGAAGGAGCCGCGCTCGCTGATCGCGAGGCGGTGTTCGGGCATCCGGGCGGTGCCGGGGGCGACCGGCAGCTCACTGTGCACGTGGCTCACCGTAACGTGCCACGGGCCCCGGCGCGAAGCTCCCGTCACACGGGCCGCCGTAACCCTTCGCCTCCCAACTCGTTTGCCCGGAAAGAGCTCTGCCCACCCGGTGGTGGCCGGCGGGGCTGTCGGGCCCGAGGGGGTTGTCGCGAGGATGAAGATGACCGACCAGCAGCGCACCGGACGGTCGGCACGCCGTCCGGGTCCGCGCCTGCGCGCGGCGGCCGGGGCCGCCCTGCTCGCCGCCGCCCTGGCGGCGGGGGCCGCCGGCTGCTCCGGCGGCTCCGTCGACGGCTCCTCCGACCAGCAGTCGGGCGCCCCCGACCAGCTCGCCGCAGACGCGCTGACGGCGGTGCGCAACGCCGCCGACATCACCGGTCGCACCGGTTCCGCGCGCACCGCGACGGAGCTGGTCACCGAGTCCGCCGAGAAGAAGGCCTCGTTCAGCGGCACCGGCGGCTACGACTACGTCAAACGGATCGGCCGGCTGGAGGTCCAGGTGCCGCCGGGCGCGGCGACCACCGGGAAGATCGTCGAGGTGGTCCTGCCGGGCACCGTCTACCTCCAGAACAGCGGCGCCAAGGTTCCCGAGGGCAAGTGGGTCAAGCTGGACGTGCGCCAGCTGCCGGACGGCAACCTGGTCAGCAGCGGCGCCACCGACCCGGCCTCGGCGGTAGGGGCGCTGCGCGGGGCGCAGAAGGCGGAGGCGGTGGGCACCGAGACCGTCGACGGGGTCGCACTGCACCACTACCGGGGCACCCTGGACCTGGCGAAGGCGGCCGACGCGACCGGCGGCCGCGGCGGTGACGGCCTGCGGATGGGCGGGCAGACCTTCACCGTCAAGGAGGTCCCGTACGACGCCTGGCTGGACGACCAGGGCCGGCTGCGCAAGGTGGTCGAGGTGTTCACCTTCGCCGGGGTGGCCGGATCGAAGGAGGCCAAGGACCAGGTGAGGGTGACGTCGACGACCTCGCTGACGGACTTCGGCAAGCCGGTGGAGGCGGCCGAGCCCTCGGCCTCGGACATCTACCAGATGAAGCCCACGGAGAGCCCGAAGTAGGACGGGTCGGACACGCCCCGGGTCGCCGGGGCAGCGCTCCGACGCCGGGGCGAGACGGGGTGCCACCGGGGCGGGTGGCCGTCCGGGGAGCGACGGCCACCCGTTTCGGCGGCGCCGAGATGGCCCGTCCGTGCCATGTGGACGGGCCCCGAAGTGCCTAGGCTGGACCCCGGGTGGCTGCCGCCCGGGCTGGCGAGGCACTGAAGGGGTGGTGCAGGTGGTGTCGTCCACGGGTGGCCGCAGCGGCGGCCACGACGACGCGGCCCTCGACGAGATCGATCTGGCCGGCGAGCTGATGATCGCCGCGACGGCCAGTTCCGGCGACCGGCTGCCGACCGAGCGGATCGACGAGGTACTGCTGGACCGGGCCGAACCCGGGCAGGCCGACCGGGAGGCCGACGGCTAGCGGGCGCCCGGGGGCGACGCGCCCCCGGGGCCGCGCTCAGCTGCGCAGCAGGCGGCTGATCGCGGCGGTGGCCTCCGCGACCTTGGCGTCGAGTTCGGTGCCGCCCTCCTCGGCGGCCGCGGCGACGCAGTGCCGCAGGTGCTCCTCCAGCAGGGAGAGCGCGAAGGACTGCAACGCCTTGGTGCTGGCCGAGACCTGGGTGAGCACGTCGATGCAGTAGACGTCCTCGTCGACCATGCGCTGCAGACCGCGGATCTGGCCCTCGATCCGGCGCAGCCGCTTGAGGTGGGCGTCCTTCTGCGCGCTGTAGCCGTGCGGGCCGTGGTGCCCCGTCGGAGCGTGGTCGGCGTGCGGGTCGGTCCCCTGTGCCTGCTCCGGCTCGGTGCGCGCTTGCGTCGTGGTCATCGGCCCCGCCTTCGTCTCAGTGCCTGGTGGCTGCGTCGGCCACCAGTGTCCAACACCGGGGCCTTCCGTGGTGTTCCGACGGCCGACCCGGCATGTGCCACTGGGCCCGGGAGTGGGTGCCGGCCGGTTCGCCCGTCTGGGCGGCGACCCCGTCTTCCACGCGCACGACGGGGACAATCCGGTCGAGGTTCCGTCAGACTGAGGGTTCGAGTCCACGTGTGGTGGTGCGGCCCGGACAGCCGGTGCGACCGTCGAACGGAAGGGGAGGTTCCGGCTCCTGCCCCGACACCCCGTTTGCGTGATTGCGCTTGGTTGCACCTAGCATCGTTCAGTCCCTACCCCGCACATCGGAGATTTCCGTGCGTTTTAGCCTGACCCCGAAGGAGACGAGCTTCTACGACATGTTCGCCGCCGCGGCGGAGAACCTCGTCGTCGGATCGAAGCTCCTTTTGGAGCTGCTGGGATCAGACGTGTCGGCCCGTGCGGAGATCGTCGAGCGCATGCGCGCCGCCGAACACGCCGGGGACGACACCACCCATGCCGTCTTCCACCAGCTGAACTCGTCCTTCATCACGCCCTTCGACCGCGAGGACATCTACAGCCTCGCCTCGTCGCTGGACGACATCATGGACTTCATGGAGGAGGCCGTCGACCTGGTCGTCCTCTACGACATCCAGACCCTGCCGAAGGGCATCGAGCAGCAGATCGAGGTGCTGGCGCGCGCCGCGGAACTCACCGCCGAGGCGATGCCGAACCTGCGCAGCATGTCCAACCTGACCGAGTACTGGATCGAGGTCAACCGGCTGGAGAACCAGGCCGACCAGATCCACCGCAAGCTGCTCGCCCACCTGTTCTCCGGTCAGTACGACGCCATCGAGGTCCTCAAGCTCAAGCAGGTCGTGGACGTCCTTGAGGAGGCGGCGGACGCGTTCGAGCACGTCGCCAACACGGTGGAGACCATCGCCGTCAAGGAGTCCTGACCCCCGTGGACATGGCAGCACTCATCGCCGTCGTCGGCGTTGCGTTCTTCTTCACGTACACCAACGGCTTCCACGACTCGGCGAACGCGATCGCCACCTCGGTCTCCACCCGGGCGCTCACCCCGCGGGCGGCGCTGGCGATGGCCGCGGTGATGAACCTGGCCGGCGCGTTCCTCGGCAGCGGCGTGGCGCACACCGTCTCCAAGGGGATCATCGAGACCCCCACCGGTGACCAGGGGATGGTGATCCTGTTCGCGGCCCTGGTCGGGGCGATCGCCTGGAACCTGGTCACCTGGTACTTCGGCCTCCCGTCCTCCTCCTCGCACGCGCTGTTCGGCGGCATGGTGGGCGCGGCGCTGGCCGGCGGCGTCGACGTGATCTGGGGCGGCGTCCTCGACAAGATCATCATCCCGATGATCGTCTCGCCGGTGGTCGGCCTGGTCGGCGGCTTCCTGGTGATGCTGGCGATCCTGTGGATCTTCCGCCGGGCCAACCCGCACCGGGCGAAGCGCAACTTCCGGGTCGCCCAGACCGCCTCGGCCGCCGCGATGGCCCTGGCGCACGGCCTCCAGGACGCCCAGAAGACCATGGGCATCGTGGTCCTGGCCCTGACCATCTCCGGCCACCAGTCCGGCAACGGGATCCCGGTCTGGGTGAAGATCTCCTGCGCGACCATGCTCTCGCTGGGCACCTACGCGGGTGGCTGGCGGATCATGCGCACGCTCGGCCGCAAGATCATCGAGCTGGACCCGCCGCAGGGCTTCGCGGCCGAGGCCACCTCCGCGACGGTCATGTACATCACGTCGTTCGTCTTCAAGGCGCCGATCTCCACCACCCACGTGATCACCGCGGCGATCATGGGCGCGGGGGCCACCAAGCGGATCCGCGCGGTGCGCTGGGGCGTCGCGAAGAACATCGTGCTCGGCTGGTTCATCACGATGCCGGCGGCCGCCATCGTCGCAGCGCTGGTGTACTGGTTCGTCCACCTGTTCTGGGGCTGACGCCCCGGCAGGACGCGTGAACGGACAGGGCCCGCCCCCACATCTCGGGGGCGGGCCCTTTTCCATGTCCCGCGGCGGCACCGCCATGCAGCACCACGGGACAGCTCGGGTCCGTCGCGCTCCCCGTGCCGGGGGCGCGACGGGGTCCGGTCTAGCCGAAGCGGCCGGAGATGTAGTCCTCGGTCGCCTGGACCTGCGGGTTGGAGAAGATCCGCTGGGTGTCGTCCAGCTCGATCAGCTTGCCCGGCTGGCCGACGCCGGCCAGGTTGAAGAAGGCGGTGCGGTCGCTGACGCGGGCCGCCTGCTGCATGTTGTGGGTCACGATGACGATGGTGAACTGCTCCTTCAGCTCGCCGATCAGGTCCTCGATGGCGAGGGTGGAGATCGGGTCGAGCGCGGAGCAGGGCTCGTCCATCAGCAGGACCTGGGGCTCGACCGCGATGGCGCGGGCGATGCACAGGCGCTGCTGCTGACCGCCGGAGAGGCCGGCCCCCGGCTTGTTCAGCCGGTTGTGGACCTCCTTCCAGAGGTTGGCGCCCTTCAGCGAGTTCTCCACCACCTCGTCCAGCACGGACTTCTTCTTCACGCCGGCGAGCCGCAGGCCCGCGACCACGTTGTCGTAGATCGACATGGTCGGGAACGGGTTCGGGCGCTGGAAGACCATGCCGATCGAGCGGCGCACGGCGACCGGGTCGACGTTGGAGGCGTACAGGTTCTCGTCGTCCAGGAGGACCTTGCCCTCGACCCGGGCGCCGGGGATCACCTCGTGCATCCGGTTGAGGGTCCGCAGGAAGGTGGACTTGCCGCAGCCGGAGGGGCCGATGAAGGCGGTCACCGAGCGGGGTTCGATGCTCATCGAGATGTCCTCGATGGCCTTGGTGGAGCCGTAGTAGGCCGACAGTCCGCTGACGTCGATGCGCTTGGCCATGATCGTTGCTTCTCTCGTCTGTCTCGTACGTCAGTCGGTCGCTCAGTGCCCGCCCTTGGGCGAGCGCCAGCGTGCGATGCCCCGGGCGATGAGGTTGAGCCCCATCACGAAGGCGATCAGCACCAGCGCCGCACCCCAGGCACGGGCGTAGCCGAAGTCGTTGTTGACCTGCGAGTACTGCGTCCAGATGTACATCGGCAGGGACTGCTGCGGCCCGTCGAACGGGTTGCTGTTGATGTAGTCGGCGCCGAACACCAGCATCATCACCGGGGCGGTCTCACCCGTGATGCGGGCGACCGCGAGCATCACACCGGTGGTGATGCCGCCGATCGCGGTGGGGAGGACGATCCGCAGGATGGTCTTCCACTTCGGCACGCCGAGCGCGTAGGAGGCCTCGCGCAGCTCGTTCGGGACGAGCTTCAGCATCTCCTCGGTGGACCGGACCACGACCGGGATCATCAGGATCGCCAGCGCGAGGCTGCCCGAGAAACCGGAGTAGCCGAAGCCCAGGGCGAGGTTCCAGAGCGAGAGGACGAACAGACCCGCGACGATCGACGGGATGCCCGTCATGACGTCGACGAAGAAGGTGACCGCCTTGGCGAGCTTGCCGCGGCCGTACTCGACCAGGTAGACGGCGGTCAGCAGACCGATCGGCGCGGCCATCGCGGTGGCCAGGCCGACCTGCTCCAGGGTCCCGATCAGCGCGTGGTAGATGCCACCGCCGGGACCGGACTGGATCACGCCCTTCATCGAGTGGTTCAGGAAGTTCCCGTTGATCACCTCGATGCCCTGCTGGACGGTGTAGACCGTCAGGGCCACCAGCGGGATGACCGCCAGGATGAAGGCGACCCAGACCACCGAGGTGGCGACCCGGTCCTTGGCCTGCCGGCGGCCCTCGACCCGGGCCGCGAGGACGTAGCTGATCAGGACGAAGAGCAGGGCCGAGATCAGGCCCCACTGGATGTGGCTGGCCAGTCCGGCGACCGCGCCGATCCCGCAGCCGAGGGCGATCGAGCCGGCGGCGATGGCGGCCGGGGCCCACTTGGGCAGGCGGTTGGCGGTCAGCGGACGGGCGACGGGCCGGGCGTCCTCGACGACGACGGTGGCGGTCATGCGTTGGCCCCCGAGTACTCCTTGCGGCGGGCGATGATCATTCGCGCGGCGCCGTTCACCAGCAGGGTGATGACGAACAGGACGAGGCCGGAGGCCATCAGCGCGTCGCGGCCGTTGGTGCCGGCCTCGTTGAACTTCAGCGCGATGTTCTGGGCGAAGGTTCCGCCGCCGGCGTCCAGGATGTGCAGCGACAGGACGTTGCTGGCGGAGAGCACGATCGCGACCGCGATGGTCTCGCCGAGCGCGCGGCCGAGGCCGAGCATCGAGGCCGAGATGATGCCGGGGCGGCCGAACGGCAGCACCGCGGTGCGGATCATCTCCCAGCGGGTCGCGCCGAGCGCGAGCGCCGCCTCCTCGTGCATCCGCGGCACCTGGCGGAACACCTCGCGGGAGACCGCGGTGATGATCGGCAGGATCATGATCGCCAGCAGGATGCCGACGGTGAACAGGTTGCGCGGGGTGCCGGTCCTGGTCTGGTCGAAGATGTACGTCCAGCCCAGGTAGTCGTTGAGCCAGCTGGTCAGGCCGTCCAGGTGCGGCACCAGGAAGAGCGCGCCCCACAGGCCGTAGACGACGCTGGGGACGGCGGCGAGCAGGTCGACCAGGTAGGCGAACGGCTGGGCGATCCGGCGCGGCGCGTAGTGCGAGATGAACAGCGCGATCCCGATGGCGACCGGGACGGCGATGGCCATCGCGATGACGGCGCTGACGATGGTGCCGAAGGCCAGGACGGCGATGCCGAAGACGGGCTTCGGGGCGTCCGGCGTCCACTCGAAGGTGGTGAGGAAGTTGCCCTCGTTGGTGCTCAGGGCCAGCGCCGACCGCCAGGTCAGGAACGCGGCGATCGCGGCCATGATGACCAGCAGCAGGATGCCCGAGCCCCGGGCGAGGTTCATGAAGATCTTGTCGCCGACCCGGCTGTCGCGCGGCCGGCGTTCCCTGCCTCGCGGGGCGGCAGGGGAGGATGAAGTCATTGGTCTACTCCGGTCTGGTGGCGCCGCCCCGGAAGGGGGACGGCACCATGGCGGCGGTGCCCCGGACGTGGTGCTGGGTTGGTGCGTTCCGGTGGGGGCGGCCCCGGCCCCCCTCGCTCACGGGGCCGCCCCACCGGGGGTCCTGTCGGGTCAGGCCAGGGTGGCGATGACGCCGTTGACCTTGTCGGTCACGGCCTTCGGCAGCGGGACGTAGCCCTTCTCGCCGATGGCCTTCTGGCCGGCGTCGCTGGCCGTGTAGGTCAGGAAGGACTTCAGGGTGTCGAGGGTGTCGGCCTTGTTGCCCTTGTCGCAGACGATCTCGTACGTGATCAGGACCAGCGGGTAGGAACCCTCTTCCTTGGTCGCGTAGTCGAGCTTCAGCGCGAGGTCGCTGCCGGTGCCGGCGGCCTGGGCCTTGCCGATGGTGGTGGCGGCGTTCTCGGCGGTGGCCTCGACCGGCTTGGAGGCGCCGGTGTTGATCGCGGCGCTCTTCAGGCTGTTGGTCTGGGCGTAGGCCAGCTCGACGTAGCTGATCGAGTTCTTGACCTGCTTGACCTGGGCCGAGACGCCGGCGCTGCCGTTGGCCGACTGGCCGCCCTTGCCCGCCCAGGCCTTGCCGGCCGGGTAGGACCAGGCGCCGCCGCCGGCGGCGGCGAAGTACTTGGTCAGGTTCTCGGTGGTGCCGGCGTCGTCCGAGCGGTGGAAGGTCTGGATGTCCGCGTCCGGCAGCTTGGCGCCCGGGTTCAGGGCGGCGATCGCCGGGTCGTTCCACTTGGTGATCTGCGAGTCGAAGATCTTGGCGGCGGTCGGGCCGTCCAGGACCAGCTTGTCGACGCCGTCGACGTTGTAGACCAGCGAGATCAGACCGCCGACCATCGGCAGGTCGATGCCCTGGCCGCCGGTGCAGACCGCCTTGGAGGCGTCGACCTCGGCCGGCTTGAGGGCCGAGTCGGAGCCGGCGAACTGGATCTTGCCCTGGTTGAACTGCTGGATGCCGGCACCGGAGCCGCCACCCTGGTAGTTGATCGTGGTACCGGAGCAGGCGGCGGCGAAGCTGGTCTTCCAGACGTCCATCGCGGCGCCCTGGGCGGTCGAACCGGCGGAGATCAGCGAACCGGGCTTGCCACAGTTGATCGCGCCGGCGGCCGCGGCGGAACCGCTGGAGCCACCGGAGGCGGTCGTGTTGTTGTTGTCGTCCGACCCGCAGGCAGCGAGCGACAGCGAGCTGACGAGCGCCATGGCACCGATCGCGAGGGCCTTGGAGCGGCCGTTCCGCTGGAGCTTCACAGGGGTGTCCCTTTCTGTGGCATTGCCCTCTGCGCGGACCGTACGCGTACGGTCCAGCGCGGGTTCTGCTGTGGTCCGGGGCCCGTTCGGCCCTCCGGTGGTCCCGAAGTTAGGCCGGGTAAGTGACACGACAGCCGGTCACAAGTGAACGGAGAGTGAACCTCGAAGGGATGACAGGAAACTACGTCAGGTAGTAACGGTTGCGTCACGGCGAGGGCGCGGGAAGATCACTTCCACCATTCCTTCACCGTTGCGGCCCCTCCGCCCGCACCGGCTCCGCCCCCAGAACCGCCAGCAGGGCGTCGACCAGCACCCGGTCGTGGTCGTGGGTGAGCCGGGCACGGGCCTTCCCGGCCGGCAGCCACTCCAGCCGGTCCACCTCCCGGTTGGGCCGGAACGACCCGCTCGACGGCACCGCCGCCCAGTAGCGGACCTCCTTCAAACGGCCCTGCACCCGGTAGTGCCGGGTGGGCAGCTCCGGGCCCAGCAGGCAGTCGAACCCGGTCTCCTCCCGGACCTCGCGCAGCGCCGCCTCGACCACGCCCTCGCCGGGTTCGAGCTTGCCCTTCGGCAGACTCCAGTCGTCGTACTTGGGCCGGTGGATCACCGCGATCCGCGGCCGCCCCAGCCGGCCGCTCTTCTTCGGCCGCCCCGGCAGCCACAGCACCGCACCCGCCGCCAGCACCACCGGGGCGTGCTCCGCCCCGCTCCCGGCCCGGGACTCCGCCCGTCCGGTGCCCGGGCGCTCGCCCACCTCAGACCGCCCCGGGCACGCCGGGGTGCCCCCAGGCGTCGGCCGGCACGAGCTCCAGCCAGCCGTCCGGGCCGGGCGGCAGGTCGGGCCAGCGGCGGCCGACGGCGTACCGCGCCGACTCCACCTCCAGCCGCTGGTCGGCGTGCACCACGCCCAGCACGTACGCGGTCGCCGGTGTGATCCGCGGGGTGCGCGCCGCGGTGGCGGCGGTGACGGCGGCGTCCGCCGCCTCCTGCTGCCGGGCCAGCACCAGGTCCAGCTCGTCCAGCTCGGAGGACGAGCGGCCGCACACCTCCAGCGCGTACCGGGCCCGCTTCACCAGGATCCGCAGCCGGGACCAGGGCGCGTCGTCGGCCGCCAGCGCGGTGTCCGCGTCCGTCGCCCCGCGGGACGCCGGCACCGTGCCCAGCCGGCGCAGCCCGTCCCCGCCGTACGGCGTCGCGGCCCGCCGCAGCGGCAGTTGCTGGGCGCCCGCGGACAGCGCGGCGAACGCGGTGGCGGCCTGCGGCAGCAGCACCGCCGGAGCACGGCCGCCCGCCGACTCCAGCAGCGGCGCCTCGCCGACCAGCAGGGTCATCCGGTCCGCCAGCGCGTGCAGCCGGGCGGAGCGAAGCTCCTGGAGCACCGTGGAGTGCGCCCTGGTCCGGGCCAGGGTCAGCTGCCGGTCCAGCAGCGCCCGCGCCTTGGGGGCACCGGCGTGGCCGGCCAGCATGCCCGTCCCGTCCGGGTCGGTGCCGCTCAGCGAGTCCAGCGCGCCCAGCAGCCGGGCCGAGCGGCGGATGTAACCGGGCTCCAGCGCGAGCAGGTTGAGCAGCCAGCGCAGCTCGGTGCGCGACTCCTGCGCCCAGGTCTGCTCGAAGAGCGAACCGAAGGTGTGCAGCAGCCCGCCGACCCGCCGGACGGCCCGCAGCAGGTCCGAGGTGCCGGCCGACGGGACGATCGAGGCCGTCCCGGGTCTGGCGCCGACCTCGCCCACCGCCAGCGGCAGCGCGCGCAGGAAAGCGCCGGCCTGGGCGGTGAGGTGGCGGGAAAGGATGTCCCCGGCGGTCGCTGTGGAGGCCGCCTGGGCCGTCATCGGCGCTTCGGTCATGGCGTGGTAGATCCCCGTTCCCCCGGGGTGCTCCCGGAGCTGGTGGCCGACCGCCGGGGCGACTGTGCCCTCTCGTGGGCCACTGCCCCGGCGGCTTCGCATCAGTGGACGCGTCAGCGCGAGGTGGCGGCGCGGCGGCGCTGGCGCGAGTCGATCAGCAGGTCCTGGACGTGTCGCAGCGGCCGGCCCTCGGCGTCCTGGGAGTGGCGGGCCCACGCACCGTCCGGCCCCAGGTGCCAGGACTCGGTCTCGTCCGACACCCCGAGGTCGATCAGCCCGGACAGCTCGGCGCGGTGCGCCGGATCGGTGATCCGCAGCAGCGCCTCGATCCGGCGGTCCAGGTTGCGGTGCATCATGTCGGCACTGCCGATCCAGACCTCCGGATCGCCGTTGTTGCCGAACACGAAGACCCGGGAGTGCTCCAGGAAGCGGCCCAGGATGCTGCGGACCCGGATGTTCTCGCTCAGCCCCGGCACGCCCGGGCGGATCGCGCAGATCCCGCGTACCCAGACGTCCACCGGCACCCCGGCCTGGGAGGCCCGGTACAGCGCGTCGATCACGGCCTCGTCGACGATCGAGTTGACCTTGAGCTTCACGTAGGCCGGGCGGCCGTCCCTGTGGTGCGCGATCTCGTTGTGGATCCGCGAGACCAGCCCGTCGCGCAGCCCGCGCGGGGCGGTCAGCAGGCGGCGGTACGACTCGCGGCGCGAGTAGCCGGAGAGCCGGTTGAACAGGTCCGAGAGGTCCGCGCCGACCTGCGGGTCGGAGGTGAGCAGGCCGAGGTCCTCGTACAGCCGGGCCGTCTTCGGGTGGTAGTTGCCGGTGCCGACGTGCGAGTAGCGGCGCAGGGTGTCGCCCTCCTGCCGGACCACCAGCGAGAGCTTGCAGTGCGTCTTCAGCCCGACCAGGCCGTACACCACGTGACAGCCGGCCTCCTCCAGCTTGCGGGCCCACTTGATGTTGGCCTGCTCGTCGAAGCGCGCCTTGATCTCGACCAGCACCAGCACCTGCTTGCCGGACTCGGCCGCGTCGATCAGCGCGTCGACGATCGGCGAGTCGCCGGAGGTGCGGTACAGGGTCTGCTTGATCGCCAGCACGTCCGGGTCGGCGGCGGCCTGCTCCAGGAAGGCCTGCACCGAGGTGGAGAAGCTGTCGTACGGGTGGTGCAGCAGGACGTCGCGCTCGCGCATCGCGGCGAAGATGTCCGGCTGGGAGGCCGACTCGACGTCGGTCAGCCCGCGGGCCGTACCGGCCACGAACTTCGGGTACTTGAGCTCGGGGCGGTCCAGGTCGGCGATCCCGAACAGCCCGGTCAGGTCCAGCGGCCCGGGCAGCGGGAAGACCTCCGCCTCGGTGATGTTCAGCTCCCGCACCAGCAGGTCCAGGATGTACGGGTCGATCGACTCCTCGACCTCCAGCCGGACCGGCGGGCCGAAGCGCCGCCGCATCAGCTCCTTCTCCAGGGCCTTGAGGATGTTCTCGGTGTCGTCCTCCTCCACCTCCAGGTCCTCGTTGCGGGTGACGCGGAAGGCGTGGTGGGCCAGCACCTCCATCCCCGGGAAGAGCTCCTCCAGGTGGGCGCCCATGACGTCCTCGAGCGGGACGTACCGCTGGGGCGAGGCCTCGAGGAAGCGGGCCAGCGACTGCGGCACCTTGACGCGCGCGAAGTGCTTGTGCCCGGAGACCGGGTTGCGCACCACGACGGCCAGGTTGAGCGAGAGCCCCGATATGTACGGGAAGGGGTGCGCCGGGTCGACGGCCAGCGGGGTCAGAACCGGGAAGATCTTCTGCCGGAACAGCGTGTGCAGCCGGGCCTGCTCCTTCTCGGCCAGCTCCGACCAGCGGACCACCTCGATGCCCTCGGTGGCGAGGTCCGGCAGCACCTCCTGCTGGAACGCAGCGGCATGGCGGGCCATCAGCTCGCGCGAGCGGGTCCAGATCAGGTCCAGCACCTCGCGCGGCTGGAGGCCGGACGCGCTGCGCTGGGCGACGCCGGTGGCGATCCGGCGCTTGAGGCCGGCCACACGGACCATGAAGAACTCGTCCAGGTTGCTGGCGAAGATCGCCAGGAACTTCGCCCGCTCCAGCAGCGGGATACCCGGGTCCTCGGCCAGCTCCAGGACCCGCTCGTTGAACGCGAGCCAACTGCGCTCGCGGTCCAGGAAACGGCCCTGCGGCAACGCTTCGAACTCCTCTTCGTCCGTAGCCGGCAGCTCCGGCGGAACGCCCAGCGCGCCGGACATCCGGGCCGTGGGCGACAGCGGGGCAGAGACGGGGCGGGGGATGCTCATGAGCTCCAGCTCCTCCAGCAGCAGGACGGCGTCCGGACGCGAATGGCTCTGCGGGCCGTCGCCCTCGCCCCGGGCCGGACCCGGGGACAGCACCCACCCTCCGGGTGCGGTCCGTACAGGACCGGCCGGCGCGTGGCGGTCGACTCTGCACGAGCGAGACACTACGGACTTCATCCTGTGATCTTCGCGGCAGCAATTGAATCCACGGTAAACACCGCATGGCCAGGAGGAAAGCTGAGTCGGTCGGGGCAAGAGGCGTCGCCGTCCCGTCCCTCGCCCACGACCGCTCGGGGGGCCGCCCCAGCGCTCAGGACGACCGGGTCGCCCGGTACCGGGCTCGGTACATGAGGTCCACCTCGTGAACGGTGAACCCCAAACGTTCGTATACCCGCACGGCGGCCGGATTGTCAGCGTCGACGTAGAGGAGAACGGTGTCCAGCCCGCGCTCGCCCGGACCGGTGCCGGTCAGGTGGCGCAGGCCCGCCGCGGTGAGCGCCCGGCCGAGGCCGCTGCCCTGCTCGGCCGGGTCCACCCCGACCACGTACACCTCACCGAGCTCGGGCTCGGCGGCGCTCGCCGGATGCACCTTCGTCCAGTGGAAGCCGACCACCTTGCCGTCACGGGTGGCGAGGAAGAAGCCGGTCGGGTCGAACCAGGGCTCGGCGATCCGTTCGGCCAGGTCCTGCTCCGTCCAGGAACCCTGCTCCGGGTGGTGGGCGAAGGCCAGGGCGTTCAGCCGCAGCCACTCGGCGTCGTCCTCCCCGGGACGGAAAGCGCGGAGCTCGATGCCCTCGGGAACGGCCACCTCCTCGGTCTGCCGGCCGGTGCGGCGCATCTGCCGCAGCTCGCGGACCAGCTCGGCGCCGTACGCCTCGGCCAGGTGCCGGGCCGCCGGGTGGCCGCCGTGCACCCAGAAGTCCACCGCGTCGTGCCCCGCCCGGTGGGCCTGCACCAGAACGGTGTCCACCAGCGGGCGGGCCAGGCCGCGGCCGCGGGCGGCCGGGTCGACCACCAGCTCGGCGGCGGGGTTCGCGGCGGGGTTCTCCGGTACTTCGAGCTGGCCGTAGCCGAGGACGGCCGGGTTCTTCTCCCCGGCCCCGGCCCCGGTCTGGGTCTCGGTCTCGGTCTGGGTCTCGACGAGGTGGATGACACCCGGGCGCGGAGTCTCCGCGTTCCGCAGCCGGAGCCGGCCCTGCTCGGACACGGCCGCCCGGCCGTCCACCGCCTGGGCCTCCGCCAGAACACGCAGAGCGCCGTCGCGCTGCTCGGGCCGGAGCACATCGTTCGCAATGACCGCTGTCTGATCGTCCATGCACCGACGATACGTCACCGGAAATGCGAAAAGCCCCTGATCCGAATGGATCAGGGGCTTTCCAGAAGAATTGTTCGGCGGCGTCCTACTCTCCCACAGGGTCCCCCCTGCAGTACCATCGGCGCTGTGAGGCTTAGCTTCCGGGTTCGGAATGTAACCGGGCGTTTCCCTCACGCTATGACCACCGAAACACTATGAAACTGTCAACCAGACACCCTCTATCGGGCGGGTCGTTGTTTCAGAACAACACAGTGGACGCGAGCAACTGAGGACAAGCCCTCGGCCTATTAGTACCGGTCAACTCCACCCCTCACAGGGCTTCCATATCCGGCCTATCAACCCAGTCGTCTACTGGGAGCC